>PWNW01000175.1 GCA_003557605.1 Spirochaetaceae bacterium | reverse complement strand
GATAGCGGAACTTGGCAAATCCTCCGATGACCAGCGCCCCTGAAACCAGAAACAGCCAGGTGTGCCATGGGGGCATCAGGGGGTACATCACCTCCTTTATCAGCCCTGTGAGTGCGGGGGAGAACCCTGCGGCGAAGATCACTGCTATGGCCAACACAGCCAGTGAGAGGCCGCCGATGGTGATGCTGTCTCCTTCATCAAGGATGTCGTCGTGGAGGTGAAAGAGCAGAGACTTGTATCCCCCATGTACCAGCACATAGCAGCAGGCAGGCACGTAGAGCCGATATGAGAGCAGCAGTCCGGTGATGCCGATGGAGAAGACCGTGCTTGCGGCAATTGAGCGCTTGAAGGATGACTCCCAGAACAGGATGAGCGCCCCCGCTGCAATGGTAAGCAGAGACAGTCCCCTTACCAGAGAGAACAGTCCGTCAAGGGAGAGCGCTTCTGCAGGGAGCAGGACAATGTAGTAGAGACCGATGATGCTTGAGAAAATGGTGAAGCTTGCAAGAAATGCCGAGACCAGGGAATTCGCTGCTGAATGGCAGGGAGCAACCCACCCTGATACAGGGAAGAATGCCCCCTTGATGAAAAAAGCCGTGGTGAACAGCAGCAGGGCAATGGTGACCGTAGTTTCGCTCAGCGGTACGGAGGCTGATGCAAAGTCGTATCGGAAGTAGGCACCCGACGCATAGAGCACCACAATACCGCCGAGAAAGAGCGCAGAACTCGCGGCGCCGAAGATCATGTATTTCACCGAAGCGCTGTAGGCCCCCTTCACTGATATTAAAACGTAGGCGCCCATGATCATCAGTTCGTAGAAGACGAAGAAGTTGAAGATGTCCCCGGTGACCACAAGCCCTGAGCATCCGGTAAGGTAGAACAGCAGGATCATCCGCATGGAGGAAGAGCCAATCTCCCGGAGCTTGAACAGGGAAAGCACCATAGGGATCATCAGTGCCCAGAGAAAGAACAGCTTCTCCGGGGCGTAGAGAAAGGTGATGCTGATTGCTGAATCCATCAGATGCATCATCAGGGGAGGCTGTTCAAGGGTCACTGCGGTTACAGTGATCACCGAAGCGCAGATGATCTGCAGGACTGAGGAGAGGCGGCAGAACCCGAGGCTCCAGTCACGGTGAAGGAGGTATTGTACGAACATGGAGCAGGTGAGGGCTGCTGCCGGGATAAAGGGAAAGCATATCCAGAGCATCCGCAGCACCTGCATACCCGGTGAAAACAGTTCAGAACTCATGGATCTCCGATACCAGGACCGTTCCGGTCTTCTGGTGCAGCCGAACGATGCATGCCACCGCCAGGGCGTTGAAGCATACCCCGATCACAATTGCCGTAAGCATCAGTGCCTGGGGCACCGGATCTACGGTGAATACCCCCGGGGAGGTGAGTATCGGGGCTTGGGCCCCCTCACGCAGCCCGGTACGAATAAAGTTCAGGATGATGGTGTTTTCGATAACCGAAAGGCACATGATTTTTTTTATCAGGTTGTCGGAGGTCACCAGCCCGAACACCCCTATAATAATAATTCCCAGACTCATGCATGCCCCCTGACAGCCTTGATCCCGAACACCGTAAGAACCACCACCAGCACCTCAAGGAAAGTGTCGGCAGCTCTCGGCCCGAGGTATACCGCAGAAACCATGTTCCTGATGCCGTAGGCTTGTGCTGTTTCCCTCACTGTTTCAGCCTCGCTGACCGGCACCGTTTCCAGAGGGGGAAGGAAAATAATCACCAGCACCAGGGAGATGCCCAGCAGGACTGCGGCAGCCTTTGTAATACCCGCCAGCTCCCGCTTCTTTTTTATTGTGTCCGCTTCAGCTCCGGATTTCTGCTGGATTCCGGGGATGATGAAATACAGCTGGTCCTCGGATTCCCAGAAGAGAAATCCCCGGAAGATCAGGACCATGGACCCGGCGACTTCCAGAAAGATCCCAAAACTGAGGGCCCAGATCATGATGTTTGCAAAGGGATCAGCGGCGCCTTTGAAGCGGTACAGGCCTCCGAATGGATACCCTGAAATTATCAGGCCTGCGGCAAGCAGCAGCATCAGCAGGGCTACCCCTGCGATCTCTATGCGCTCGAAGGCGGAGTCCCTATAGAGCTTACGCTCCAGGGCCATTTCGATAATCACCACCAGAGTCCCGATCACTACCCCTGCCTGGAATCCTCCGCCCGGCAGCACGCCGCCGTAGGAGAATACATAGAGACTGAACATCAGGGCGAAGGGAAACAGTTTTGTGAGGGCAGTCTGCATGATCTGGGAATCTTTGATGGTCATAGGTCCTCCCGGTTGTCTCCGTTGAACAGTACGCAGGGAATGGTCATCAATGTTCCTATGTCGGGATCGGTAAAGTCAATGTTCTCCTGTTCGAAGATATCAAGTACATCCTGCACGGCCCGGGGGTCGCGGACCGGGGAGATCACGGTCCTGTTGTAGGAGAAATCCTCACCGAAGAGATTCTTGAAGGAGGTGAAAAGGGGCATGGACGCATCAGCCAGGGTTTCAATATTCTCTCCGTCAAGCACCGAGGAATCATACAGTCCGGCTTCAACCAGGGCAGAGGTCACCTGCTCCAGAAGCGCCTCATTTTTCAGGATGATCACCAGCAGCTTCATAGGACTAACCCTGTTCGAACCGATGAAGCAGGTCCATGATGCAGGCCCTTGCTTCATCGGGATCACCGGCCCTGAAGAGCTTCGAGGCCGATTCAAAGGCCTTTGGAGCGTCCTTCTGTCTGAGCATCCTCCCGAGGCGTGCAAGCAGTGAAAGGTACTTCCTGCTTTCAGAAGGCGGCAGGATGATGCAGAAGATGCTGCGGAG
>PWNW01000104.1 GCA_003557605.1 Spirochaetaceae bacterium | reverse complement strand
GCAAAGTACAACGATGAGGTGTTCCAGTTTTCTGTAGGCCTCAACGGTGTAGGCACCAAGGCAGTTAATGCCCTTTCCGAGTATTTCCGGGTAGTATCCTATCGGGAAGGTAAGTATTTTGAAGCAGTCTTTGAGAGGGGTGTGCTGAAACAGAAGAAAAAGGGAAAAACTGCCGGAGAAAGCGACGGGACATTGGTTGAATTTATTCCCGATCCGGAAATATTTTCTGAATATCGGTTCGATGAGGAGTATGTTGAGCAGAGACTGTGGAACTATGCCTACCTGAATGCGGGGCTTGCCCTGGTCTGCAACAGGAAACGGTATATATCAAGGAACGGGCTGCTTGATCTTCTGGACAACGAAGTAGGGACAGACGGCCTTTATGATATTATCTACTACAAGGGCAGCCATATCGAATTCTCCCTTACCCATACTTCAAACTACGGAGAAGCCTACTACTCGTATGTAAACGGCCAGTATACCAGTGACGGGGGGACCCACCTGAGCGCTTTCCGTGAAGGAATCCTCAAGGGGGTGAATGAATACTTTAAGAAAAACTACTCCGGAGTTGATGTCCGTGAAGGAATTGCAGGTGCAGTTTCGGTAAAGCTGATGAATCCCGTGTTTGAAAGCCAGACGAAAAACAAGCTTGGAAACACAGATATTAGAGGCTGGGTAGTCCAGGAGGTGAAGACCGGTGTGCTGGACTTTCTGCTGAAAAACCGGAAAGCCGCTGATAAGCTTGCAGAAAAAATCGTCAGCAACGAGAAGCTCAGGAAGGAACTCAATGATGTGAAGAAGGGAGCCCGGGAAGCGGCGAAAAGAATCTCATTGAAGATTCCGAACCTCAAGGACTGCAAATATCATCTGGGTGATGCAAATAAACGTTCCGAAGAAACTATGATTTTTCTTACAGAAGGACAGTCAGCTTCAGGGTCCATGGTGTCTTCCCGCGATGTATACACCCAGGCAATTTTCAGCCTTCGGGGTAAGGTTCTGAACGTATTTGGTAAAAAACGGACTGAAATATACAAGAATGAGGAGCTGTACAACCTAATGATGGCCCTCGGTCTTGAAAACGGCATAGAGGGACTGAGGTACGGCAAGGTAGTTATCGCCACCGATGCCGATACCGACGGATTTCATATCAGGAATCTGCTGCTCACGTTTTTCCTGAACTACTTAGAGGAGCTTGTGGTGAACGGAAGGGTATATATTCTTGAAACGCCGCTGTTCCGTGTCCGCAGTAAAAAGGAAACTGTCTACTGCTATAACGCACATGAGCGTGATGAGGCATGCATGCGCCTTTCATCACCTGAAACCACCAGGTTCAAGGGGCTTGGAGAGATTTCTCCCAAGGAGTTCGGTCAGTTTATCGGAAAAGATATTAGACTGGTGCCGGTAAATGTTAAGTCCATTAAGGAAATTAAGGCTACCCTTGAGTTCTATATGGGTAAGAACACCCCTGACAGAAGAGAATTTATCATGGAGAATCTGCTGTAATGTCCTTTGTTCATTCATTGTTTAAGAATAATTTCCTGGAATATGCATCATATGTCATTAAAGAGCGGGCGATTCCCGATCTGTCCGACGGTCTTAAGCCTGTGCAGCGGAGAATCCTGCATTCACTTTTTGAGATGGATGACGGCAAGTTTCACAAGGTAGCCAATGTGGTTGGGCACTGCATGAAATATCATCCCCATGGTGATATGTCCATCTATGAGGCTCTGGTCAATCTTGCTAATACTGACCTCTTTATTGATAAACAGGGAAACTTCGGAAACAAGCTCACTGGAGATGAAGCCTCTGCTGCCCGGTATATTGAATGCCGGATGCTTCCCTTTGCCAGGAAGGTTCTCTGGAATCCCGAGCTTACTGAATATATTGATTCATATGACGGAAGAAACAAAGAGCCGAAGTTCTTTCCGGCAAAAGTTCCGCTGCTCCTTGCGATGGGAGCTGAAGGAATTGCTGTAGGGATGGCAACAAAGGTGCTTCCCCATAATCTCCTGGAAGTTTTGGAGGCAATGAAAGCAAGCATGAATAACGAAACCTTCAGCCTCTACCCGGATTTTATCGGCGGAGGGGTAGTCGATGTATCTGAGTATGAGGACGGACTGGGGAAGGTGCATGTTCGGGCCAAACTCAACACCAAGGACCCGAAACGAATCATTGTAGAGGAGATTCCCTTCGGCACCACCACGGAAAAGCTTATTGCCTCCATTGAGACGGCGGCAAAGAAAGGGAAGTTCAAGCTTGCTGCGATACACGACTATACCACTGAGAAGGTTCAGATTGAACTGCACCTCGCCAGAAACACCTATACCCAGGATGTAGTAGATGCACTGTATGCATTTACTGACTGTGAACAGTCGATTTCAGTGAATCTTCTGGTGATTCGGGACAATGTCCCTGTCCAGATGACCGTAACTGAAATAGTGCACACCCATACCCAGCAGCTGGTTTCGGTGCTGAAGCAGGAACTTGAACTGGAAGCACGGCACCTGAACGACAGGCTTCATGCACGTACTTTGGAGAGAATCTTTGTTGAGGAAAGACTCTACAAGCTGATTGAGGAGATGGACACCCGTGAAACTGTGCAGCAAGCTGTACATGAAGGATTTTTTCCCTTTAAAAAGCAGCTGACCAGAGATGTGACCGATGAGGATGTGGAACGTCTCCTGAAGATTCCAATACGAAGAATATCACAGTACGACATCAGCAAGTACCGTCAGGAAATCAGGGAGATCAATAAGAGGCTTAAGGAGATAGCAGAGCACCTGAAGAACCTGACCGAATATGCCCTATCATATCTGGACGGCCTGCTGCAGGATGCTGGGAAAATTACCGGCACCAGGAAGACGGAGATTATCTCCTTCGAAAAGGTTGATGTCAGGGAAGCTGCAGGGAGGGACCTGGAGCTATCTTATGACAATGATACCGGGTATCTGGGAACAAAAGTCAGGGGAGCAAAGGTGATGTTTCAAGTCTCTCCCTACGACAGGGTCCTTGTGGTCCGTAAGGACGGCACCTACTGTGTTATACCGGTTCCTGAAAAGTATTTTGCCGGGAAGGGAATGATGTTCTGCTGTCTTGCAGACAAGGGGGTATTGGAGAAATATGTCATTACCGTTGTCTATCAGGATAAGAAGAAGCATTTGTATATCAAACGGACAAAAATTACCCAGTACTTGACCAATAAGCAGTATGAACTGATTCCCAAGGGCAGCAGGCTGCTGAAGCTTACTACCCGGAAAAAAGCGGGTTTCTTAGTGACTTATAAACCAAAACCAAGGCTGAAAATCCTTGAGGAGACATTTGCGGTTTCTGACTATCTGGTCAAAGGTATTCGAGCCTCTGGAAACCGGCTCACTACCAAGGAAGCAAAATCGATCCGTATGGTCACTGCCAAGGGGGTGGAGGAAACAGGTGGATGACATAGGAAAGAGAATTCTCTATGAGGACAACCATCTCATTGCGGTAAATAAACTGCCGTCGGAGATCGTGCAGGGTGATGAAACCGGTGATGAGACACTTGCAGAAACGGTGAAGCAGTACATTAGAAAGAAGTACCATAAGCCGGGCAATGTGTTTCTCGGGATACCCCACAGGCTTGACCGGCCAAGCAGCGGGGCTGTGCTGTTTGCAAAGACCGACAAGTCCCTTTCGAGAATCAGCGTAATGTTCAAGGACCGAAGGGTCCGTAAAATATACTGGGCGGTCCTTGACGCTCCTCCTCCTGAACCTGAGGGGAAGCTTATTCATTATCTGGTACGGAACAGAAAAACTAATAAGTCTTCTGCATTTCCTGAAAACCGTGCCGGGGCGAAACAGGCTGTACTGAATTACCGGTTAACTGCGGCAACGGACAACTATTATCTGGTGGAAATCGAACTTGTTACCGGGAGGCACCATCAGATACGGGCACAGTTTGCCCGGGAGGGCTGTCATATCAAGGGAGATCTGAAATACGGAGCATCTCGGTCAAACCGAGGCGGAGGAATTCATCTGCATGCCCGCAGTCTTGAGTTTCAGCATCCGGTAACACGAAAAATCATCAGCATCGCAGCACCTCCCCCTAATGAAGTGCTGTGGAATGTGTTCCGCCATGCTGCAGATTAAGGTGCTGATGCAATGTTCTGCGATCTCAGGGCTTTTTTTCCAATCCATGGTCGGCCGTAGTACTTCAGGAAATAAAAGCATAGAAGCGCCCCGATAGGTCCTACGGGATCAGCCTGCTGCTGATCATCCTTTGGACTGCTGCGTTGGTCATACCACTGAAACAGGGTGAAGCCTGCATACAGCTGAGGTTCCTGTTTCAGAAGCACAGCGCCAAGCTGTGCTGGAGTTGATGACTTCTGATCTGCCCCCTTCAGCTCAACAAACCGGTACAGCAGGTTGGATGCAATCTGATAGAGCAGGTTGAAGCATTCCTGATACTCTCCCTGTTCATAGCAGTCTGTTGCCTTCGGCAGCAGCTCTCTGATGATATGTCTGACAAACATTTTATCTGAACGCTCCAGTACACGCATGGTCCGATATACGCCCTTGAAAAGTTTCTGAACTTCCGTTTCACGGTTTTCATCGGTTCCGGTAATGTATGTGTAGAACTCTCCGGGCCTTCCCAGGAGATTTGCCACAGAGATTGCAAGCTGCTTTCTCATAATCGGACTTGTAGTCTGTTCTCTGATTTTGAGTATGTCATGAATTGCGTTCAGGTTTCCCTTGTGACTGATCGATTCTGCAGAGGTAACCTTTACTCTCAGGGTGCTCTCACCCTGAATGATCCTGTTCAGTGCTTCAGAACCCCGGACATCGTCAATATTCCCCAGTGCTTTCGCACATGCTTGTGAAAGATCTTCATCTGATGAAGTCAGACCGTCAATCAGATAGGGAACCGCTGATGAATTTCCGATTTTTCCTAAAGCGCGGGCGCTTGCAGCCCTCACCATGGAGTCGGGATCTGAAAGTTCCCTGATGAGGATTTCAGCTGCGGTTTCACCTCCGATCCTTCCCAAGGCCTTTACTGCTTCTTCCCGGATCTCGTCATCCGGATCCTCAAGCCTGAGGGCGATTTCATTGAGTGCAATGCTTCCGGATGATCCTCCCATCCGGCGGAGCGCACGGCCTACCCGCTTCGGAAGTTCAGGTTTTGCAATATAGGGCATATTATAGTAGGTTTTCACAATAGTAGGAGTGGTAATGGTAGGAAATACACAGGAAAACTTTTTCTCTTTTTTAACCTGCAGCAGGTCCATCAGGAAAAATGCACTTATCAGCAGCGATATGCTGAAAAGAATAACAAATTTGATGTCACCGGTCACATCAAGAAGCATACCTCCTAAAACCGGTCCTGCTGCAGATACCGTTCCGAGAATTGCCCAGAACCATGCAATATGCATGGTGCGGTCTTTTTTCGGTAAAATAACAAACATTACTTGACTGAGCCCTTCGTAGAGTGCAGGGGCAAAAAACCCCCAAATTACTGCAGCAATTACCAGAAGCACCGGATAATTTGCCGGAGTCAGCACTGTATACGAAAGGAAACTCACAGAACAGAGCATGCCGATCATGGTAACCGGTTTTCGGCCGAGACGGTCCATGACGGTACCCCAGAAGGGAACGAGGAGAATCCAGATGATCTGAGAAATTGCATACATAATTCCAAGCCAGATATTCGGAACCCCGATCCTTGCGGGGTCAGTGATGTAGGCAGGGAAAAAGGGGTTGGCAACATTGACGGCAAGAATAACAAACCCTGAGATAAGGGAGAAGAAGAGAAATGTTTTGTTTTTCAGCGGTCCGAAGAAACTTGAAATCTTCAGCGGAGTTCGGTCTGTCTTTCCCAGGGCTGTCTCAGGTTCAGGTATAGGGATGTGCAGGGCATGTTCGGCAAGTCCGAAGATTCCTGCTGCGAGATAGATGAATCCGTAGACGATAAAGACTTGGGAGGTAAACAGGTCCAAGGCAAAGGTTGCACAAAAGAAGACACAAATATTTAGACCCTGTGCAAAGGCGCTTCTTCTGCCGAAGTACCGTCCTATTGCCTGGGGAGGTACGAGTTCATGCATCCATGACCACCATCCGGAACTGGCGGTGCTTCCTATGAAAAACGTCGCAAGTGTTGCGGCTATGACAATATTGAGAGCTGTGGTGCGGTTTCCTCCGAAGGCTGCATAAAATGAACTCCATGCAACTACAAAAGCAAGACAGCGGTGCATCAGGCCGATGGTCAGCCAGAAGGGTTTAATGGTAGTTCTTCTGCTGTAAAAGAAAATTGAGGCAAGGTGTGCAAGGCTTACAATGTTGAACGCGGCAATAAAAAATCCAAGCTGGGATGCAGTTGCTCCTAAATAGTTTTTCACATAGACCGTGAGTATCTGCTGAGGAGTGCAGAGCAAAAACCATGCGGCTCCGAATCCGCCGCCAAGCAGACTCAGCCCCATTGATCGGGTTACCTGCCGTTTGGTAATCCGTCTTCCCCTTGTATCAGTCACACACACCCTCGCTGCCGGAAGAATTGTTCTGTCGCTTTCCAGAAAATACCGCTATACTTATAGTCGGAGTATATCATGAAAGATGAAGGAAAAACAACAAAACGCCATCCAATAGGATCTCCTCCTGGGACATTAATGCCTCTTGGAGAAGTGTACAGCGGAGCAGTGGAAATGCATGTCCTGTCTTATACCGAAGATACGGTACGAAGACAGCATTTTGCTGATGCTGATACACTCGCAGAGCACCTTCAGGACCCTGCATTAACCTGGATAACAGTCACAGGGGTCCATGACAGCAGCCTGATAGAGAGCATAGGCAGGACCGCATCAATCCATCCGCTGTTTCTTGAGGATATCATGAACCTGATGATCAGGCCGAAGGTCGAATTTCTGGACTCCCAGATGCTGATCATTATGAAGACCCCGGAGTTAGGAGAGGACTCTCATGTGCTGCAGATGTGCCAGGCAAGCATTGTAACAGGCCCAGGATATGTGATCACCTTCCTGGACCGGCCGATGGATATGTTTGAACCCTTGGTGAAACGCATTGAAGCAAAGGGCAGTACTTTCCGCAGGAGAGGACCGGAGTACCTTGCATATGCGGTGATGGATATTCTGATAGACCGCTACTACACGGTGATTGATCTTCTTGGGGACAAGTCTGAAGAACTGGAGGAGGAAATCCTGAAAGGTGGCGACAGCACCCATGCCGTACGTATACACCGAATCAGAAACCAGCTGATATCATTGAGAAAAACCGTATGGCCGATCCGAGAGGTAATCCGAAGCATCATGGGGGAGGAAGGAAGAATTGATCCGTCCATACGCATCTACTACAGCGATATCTATGACCATGTCATTCAGATTATGGATCATGTGGAAACCCTTCGTGATATCATCAGCGGTCTTATGGATATCTATATGAGTGCAGTAAGCAATAGGATGAATGAGGTTATGAAGGTGCTGACAGTAATTGCGACAATCTTTATCCCCCTGACCTTCATTGCCGGGGTGTACGGTATGAATTTTGAACACATGCCCGAACTTGCATGGAGATGGGGCTATTTCATTGTTCTTGGGATTATGCTTGCCGTTTCCGTGATAATGATCATATTTTTCCGAAAGAGACGTTGGATATAATTCAGATCAAAATAATCCCTTTTCCTGACTTCCCGTCAATTCGTACATCAAGAGACGAGGGAAGACGTACATGCCTGATGAATTCAGTTTCATGGACCGCAGGGAGGGAATCAAGAAGCTCCCATCGGAATGTTCCCTGCTTTCGGGGAGGATTAATGGTCATATATGCATTTCTCAGGGATGTAAGATTCTGGAAGAAATGGGTGCCCTGGCTGGGTTCAACCTGGAAATGCTCCAGTCCCATTTCGATGATCACCCGGGCAAAGGAAATCTGCGACCAGGTGATGGGAATACCGAGCCACGGGTCGCTTGATCCAAGGCGTCCTGCTGCTATCAGGATAAACCCTTCACGATGTTCCATCATCTGTTCATTTATCAACCCGATGGTCTGTGCCATTTCCTTGGTGCGCGAAGGATCAAACCTGTCCGGCTTCACATAGACCACATCCCTCAGGTCATCAAACTTGCCGTTGCCCATTGCTTTCGGCGAATAGATGAGTGCCTGCTCGATTGAGCTGTCATCAATTTTTACGTCCCCTGACTCGTATCCTGCCACGATGGGCCTGATCTGAAGCAGGCTGAACTCCGGGACTTTAGGGCTTTTGTCTAAGTTGCCGGCAAATTCAATCTCTATGGGAACATTCAGGATGTTTTCTCCCAGTTTGAGCAGATCACATATGATTGATGATATGGGAAGCAGATTATACTTCAGCAGCCCGGCAAAGGAGATGATTTTTCTTCCCTCCCCTGAAGCGGTATCCCGTACAATGAAGTTCTCCTCATCATATGTGGAAGCGATATACTTCATGGAACCGTCTCCGGCTGCTTCTTCGACCGGCATCTGCACCAGGTTATCGGTGTTCCCTGCAAAGGGATTGAACCGGGAGTTCATATCGAGGGCATGGAAATGCTGCTGGGTGTTCTTCAAGGTGCTCTGCATTTCTGAGAGCTGCATAATTTTTTTTGGGTATCTCGGGGAAAATCTTAAGGATGTTCCCAGGTCGTCAACCACGGTTTTTCCAAACCCGAAGGCGATATAGGCAATGCCGTCTTCAGGCCGTTCATTTTCTACAGGATAGTAGTTCAGGGAGCGGGCTACTCCTGAGAAGTTCGGATAACAGAGGCTTCCGTAAACGTTCCCGGTAATACGCTGAATTACCACTGCCATCTTTTCTTCTTCAATCATGTGGTTGGTCGCCTTCAGGTAATCCTTGCTGCTCTGAAAATAGGTGGATGCGTAAACGCATTTTACCGCATTGCTCAGGTCAGTGAGGCGCTCTTCGAAGTCTTCATGATTGTTCGGGATCATGCATGTCTGATAAATCCCCGCAAACGGCTGGTAATGAGAGTCTTCAAGCAAGCTTGAAGACCTGACGGCAAGGGGAGAAGTAAGAACATTCAGTATAGCCCTGAGGTTTTCCTCCAGTCCTTCGGGAAGTGAGGCCCCCAGAAACAGGTCCAGGATTTCCTGGTCGGTCCTGTCCCCCATTGCCGGTGCATGGAGGTTGTTCTCTTCCATAAACAAATCAAACAGCTCTGTTGATATGACAATGGTCCTCGGTATGTTGATGTACATCTGGGGATAGTCTATGCTCAGCGAACTTTCCTTCAGCTGCAGGTCCAGGAACGCCAGTCCCCTGCCTTTCCCCCCGAGAGAACCTGAACCGATTCTGCTGAAGAACGTATACTCATCAAAACTGTCCTTGTTGAACCGGGCAATAATTCCTCGTCCCTGCTGAAGGCGGTAGGTTTCTATAATTCTTACCAGATCGTCTCTCATTGACTGCTCATCCGGGTAGTCTTCGATCTTTTTCGGACGGATCAAATGGGCCAGCGGAAACAGGGCACGGGCCTTAAGCCATTTTGAAAAGTCATTGTTCCGTACATGGTAGAGAAAGGATGCCGAGGGAAGCTCCGGAATGATGTACTGAAGTTCCCGAAGATCACTGACCCTGCCGACTTCGGCCTTTGTGTCAGGATCATGAAAAATAAAGTCCCCGAATCCGTAATTGGTCCTGATATAGTCCCGAAGTTCAAGGAGCAGGGTTTTGGAATGCTTGTGGATAAATGCTGCATGAAATATTTTTGCCTGGGCGGCATGCTGTTCTTCAGTGGACTGAAGCAGCAGGGGAATATCATTGTCACGCTGACGCACATGCCTGCAGAAGCGTATTCCTGCCAAGGGGTCTACTGAGCCCTCCCTGCGGTATGAGACATCGCTGATGATTCCCAGCAGGCTGTCATGATAGGTTTCATAAAGGCTTACTGCTTCCTCGTAGTTCCGTGCAAGAAGGATTTTGGGGCGTCCACGCATTCTCTGTGCCTGGGACCATTCATTCAGCCCTTCAGTCATCAGGCCTCTGGCCTGCTGGATCAGGGTTGTGTAAATCATGGGGAGATAGGTGGAGTAGTAGGCAATTGAATCCTCAACCAGGATAATGGTCTGGACATCGGCGATTCTGATGTCGTTGTCCACGTTCATCCTGTCCTCAATGAGCTTAACGATTGCAAGGAGAATATTCGGATTGCCCTGCCAGGCAAAAATGTAGTTCAGCAGGGAAGAACCCTCCTGCTTCAGCCTTCTGATCGGCTGGTATGCTGCGGCAGGGGTAAGCACAATGACCGGTTTCTCCGGGAACTGCTGCTTAATGGTACGGGCAAGATCCATGACGTCCACATTTCCGACGTTGACCATGGTAATGACCATATCAAAATTACGGGTTTCCATCATTTTCAGGGCTTTCTGCGCAGAGGGAGCATGGGTGATCTTCGGCGGGGAGGTCAGACCGAGGGCGATGTAATCCTGGAACAGCAGTTCCTCTATTCTTCCGTCTTCCTCCAGCATGAACCGGTCATATTTACTGCAGATAAGCAGTATGTCCCGGATTCTGTTTGCCATCAGATTGTGAAACGGCGTATCTGAAATCTGCAGAAAATCTGTCATAGGACACTCTATCATATGCATTGAAGTTGTTCCATACAGTGGGGGAGAACGAATAATCATGAGAAACCTAAGAAAAATTCAAAAAATATTTGTGATACATTAAAATAACAACTAGCTATTTATTATATCATCAAAATAGATAAAATATATTGAACTATTGCTAAAATCTTTGTTGACAGGTACCTGTTCGCGATATATGCTTGAACAAGCATGTTCATGGAGGAACGATATGTACGATTTAGACACATTTATGGCTGAGGTGGAGAGGAAAAACCCTGCTCAGCCCGAATTTATCCAAGCTGTACGGGAAGTTGCTGAGACGATTATCGATGTGGTGAATGAGAATCCAGCATATCTGCATGGAAAAATTCTTGACAGACTTGCGGAACCAGACAGGATTATTACCTTTAAGGTTGAATGGGAAGACGACAACGGGGAAATCCAGATTAACCGGGGATACCGTGTTCAGTACAACAATGTGCTGGGCCCGTATAAGGGAGGAATCAGGTTTCATCCCAGCGTAACCCTTGGAACATTAAAGTTTCTCGCTTTTGAACAGACCTTTAAGAATTCATTGACCACACTGCCTTTGGGAGGCGGAAAAGGCGGGTCAGACTTTAACCCCAAGGGAAAGTCAGATAATGAAATCAGAAGATTCTGCCGTTCCTTTATGACTGAGCTGCAGAAATATATCGGCCCTGAAACCGATGTGCCCGCCGGTGATATCGGTGT
>PWNW01000320.1 GCA_003557605.1 Spirochaetaceae bacterium | reverse complement strand
GATCTCCAGATAATTCCTCGTTACCGTGAATTCTGCAGAGTTCGGGTCCATCAGCTGGAATTTTTCCAGCTCCTTGTTTACTTGTTCCCGCGCTTCATCGTTGAGCTGCAGCGAGTCGAACAGCTCCTGATAGCGCTGGTAATCACTTGATTTTGAATCGGTGGATATTCCCAGCTCCTGCTGAATGGCCTTCAGCTCTTCCCTGAGGAAATATTCCCGCTGGTTCTTCTCTATTTTTTCGTTGATCCGCTGCTGTATTTTCTGCTGGATCTTCATCAGCTCCTGTTCTTTCTTGATGAATACCAGGACCTGTTCCATTCGTTCTTGGACACGAAGGGTTTCCAGTACCCGCTGCTGCTCGTGTTTATCAATATTCATGATTGAAGCGATGAAATCGGCAATCCTCCCCGGCTGGTCAATGTTGACCATATTCAGCCGCATTTCTTCAGTGAACAGCGGGTTATTTTTCGATACCTGCTTCATCTCAGTGATGAGTGAACGGGTAAGGGCCCGGACCTCTTCACTGTCATAGTCAGTCTCATCCAGGTATTCCACCGCAGCTGTATAGGGAGAGGAGCTATTGAGGTACTTAACAACCCTGAACCGTTTAATGGTTGATATGAAAATATTCAATCCGCCGTCGGGCAGATTAATTTTTTTCACGATTTTTGCAACAGTTCCTATTCCATAGAGATTGTCAGCTCCGGCGGTTTCCTCTTCTGAATCCTTCCTCAGCAGCAGTCCGATCATATTGTCTCCCTCAAGGGAGGCATTGACTACCTGCATATCCTGCTCTGATTCAATGACCAGAGGAGTGAAAATGCCGGGAAATATCGGGTTTCCTACAAGCGGCAGTATGAGAAGCTTATGGGGTAAAATTTTATCAGCTGGTATAATATGTCGTTGTTCCTGCATCGGTACCCTCCAAGTTGTTGTCCTATTCATTAATGTAATCAAACAATGCTCTAACATCAACAAGGACATGTCACATTGTGCCAAATTCCAGGTTGATCAGGTAGGATATGCGCGGAATGATTCCTTTGGGGGAAAAAGAGCATTCGATTGAAACATGATGGCTGTCCGGTGATGATATAAATGAACTGCGCATGCCTGCTACAAGGTTGGTGTGTGCATGCCGGGGAAGGCCTGAGGCAAAGGTCCTTTGGCTCGTCCCTGTGAGGATGGCAAAAAACGAAAACCCGAATTGAGCATTTAATACCTGAAGGAAAGAACCGCTTAGGTGGAACTCGGAATGGTCGGGAGGATGGAGGATGATCCCGCCCGAAAACAGATGGGAGAATGGAGGGTGTTTAACCGCACCGTCAAGTACTGCACCAATACGGACCGACGAATCTTCATGCAAAGAGAACTCAAGAGCTCCGCTAAGCTCTCGGGAGAAGGTGTCGATGAAACTGTGGGTAACTGCTAGGGAAACCGACGAGAAGTCCCAGGGGAGAGTATCCCGGCAGAGATCGCCGGCGGGATCGGGGGATGCTGAAAATCTGATTCCTGCTTCTATTGGGATGGAAAAGTTCTTTAAAAGCTGGAAGCTGGAAGTGATTCTTGTCGGCTGATGAAACACCGGTTCTATCTGAAGCTGGTGGGAAAATTCTATTCCTGGGAAAGTGGGAAGACAAACTGATGCCCCAAGCAGCAGAAGGAAAAACCGCTTCATATCTCACCATCGAAGGGATGGCAAATTCTGATGTACACTGCAGTGTTCCTTAAGCTGCCTGAGAGCTTCTTCCCGGTAGGATCTCTGCATCTGCCTATCAGCTGAAGTACTTAGCAGGACCCGTTTGGACCATCTGTTGTTGTAGGCCGTTTCATTTTCATATGCAATCCCCGTCCTCGGATCTGCTATGACATATATGTTCTCGCCAGATACTTCCAGCACATCAAGGAGCAGGTAGAAATGCCCATCTTGGGTGTCTTCCCAGCAGAGGACCGGTCCAAAGTCATGGCAAAGTTCTGCAGCATGTTCCTGGTCAATAAAGAATCCCTGGGAAGAAATCCCGTATTCAGATAAAACTGCTTTAAGGGTGAGAAAAGAGATTGTATGAGCGGGATGTTCAGATTCTTCCAGTGTCTCGGCTATCAGGGAGAGTTCATCCACTGGTATTCCCCAATAGCAGTTCAGCAAAGTAGCTGCGCAGGCAAATCCGCAGGAATCATCATGCTGTTGACGAAGCAGAAACTGCTGTTCCTGCTGCTGGAATCCCGGAAGCACCGAGATAAGCAAAGCTGTCATAGTCAGTATTCCCTGGTTCATAGCGCAGCATACCATTGGTGGATGGCGGGTGACAGTCCCTGCTTTCAGGAGTCATAGGATACTGTACAATCTTTCGCAGTTCTTTTATCATACAGGTATGACAAGAAACTTGTCTGTCCAGGCAGTAATCCTCGCCCATAGAAAAGCAGAAGGACAGCATCGTAGGGTGGTGCTGCTTTCTCCAACAGTGGGTATGGTTAATGCAACAGCTTACGGAGCTAAGCGGGGCTCTCTGACCGGGAAAATAGGACAATTCACCTCTGGAACCTGTGAACTGTATTGGAATCCGGTACGAAACAGCTACAAAGTAGTGGATTTCTCCCCTGAAGGATACCGCCCGTTCATCACCACAACTCTGCCGGTGATGTATACAGCATCGATGGTTTCAGAGTGCATCATGCGCACCTTTGTCGGCGGAGGGGAATACGATGAACTGTATTATTTAGTCCTTGCAGCTTTGGACAGCCTGGAGCATGAAGCGTATCGGGAAATGGTGGTGATTCAATTTCTCTGGAGATATCTTGTTATTTCAGGGTTTTTGGCCGATACATCCCATTGTGCCTCCTGCGCAATTGAGGT
>PWNW01000329.1 GCA_003557605.1 Spirochaetaceae bacterium | reverse complement strand
GATGTGCCCTTGGAGGAGAAACCGGTGTTTACCGATGAGCAGTGGGATAAGTTTACTTCCGGTATGAATGCCCTGGGCCGCATTGCTGCTGACCGGGGATTCAAGCTCTGCTTCCATCACCATATGGGAACCGGCTGTCAGACCATGGAGGAGGTGGACCGGTTTCTGGACGCCACCGATCCCGGTCTGGTGTGGCTGCTCTATGATTCAGGCCACTTTGCCTGCACCGGGGATGACCCCGTAGAGGCGGTGAAGAAGTATGCATCACGGATCGGCCATGTCCATCTGAAGGACCTGCGCCGGGATGTGCATGCGCAGGTGATCTCCGAGAAGATGAGCTTTCTGCAGGCTGTGCGGGCCGGCGTGTTTACCGTTCCGGGAGACGGTTCCATTGATTTTCCGTCAATCTTCAAGGTGCTTGAGGAGTCGGGGTACCAGGGGTGGATGGTTGTTGAGGCCGAGCAGGACCCTGCTCTTGCCAATCCCCTGGAGTATGCGCTGAAGGCAAGGGAATATATTAGGGGGGAGGCAGGTCTATAACGCTAGTACAGTCCTGCCGTTCCTTCTAATATTTCAGCATTTAAGATGATGCCCCAGCGTTGCTGGGGCAAATGCGTGAAGTGCCTATGTGAGTATCTGGAAGTCCCTGTCGTCCGTGGGTGTTCCCCCGATGGCTGCCCGTATGGTGGGGACCCCTTGGGCTTCAAATGCCGATGCAACACGCTCCTGCAGATCCTTTCCAGGCGTCAAGGCGATCATGTAGCCTCCGCGTCCGCCTCCTGTCACCTTGGATCCGGGAGCCCCGAGGGATTCCGCCATGCTGCACAGCTCAATGAGCCGGGGATGGGACAGTCCCATCTCAATGAGAATGGAATGGTTTTCGCTCATGATCTCACCAGTGAGGGCAAAGTCTTCTGCCTTGAGGGCCTTGCCAAGGGATTCCACCTGGTCCCTGATGATGGTAAGACGGTCCTTGAACTGCCGAGGGTTTTCCGATTCCTGGGCTTCCAGAAACCCCTTCAGTGATGCGGTATTTGCCGTAACTCCGCTGTTGCCCAGCACCACCTCCACCGGTTCTGATATCCGGACCCGTTCGAACTGCTTAACCCCGTCCTGTATCCGGTATTTTATAATCCCCCCGAAGGTTGATACGGTATTGTCCAGTCCGCTGGGAAGACCGTGGTAGCCGAATTCCCCTTCCCAGGCGACCCGGTTGATTTCAAGGATATCCATATTGAGATTGAATTCCCTGCTGCATGCCCTGGCAAAGGAGACGCAGATGGCGGCGCTGGCGCCGACCCCGCTTCCTGCAAGGAGGTCCCCTCCTACGGTGATCTTGATCGGATGCTTCTCCAGGTCCAGGCCCATCACTTCCACCATCCGGTTAAAGGAGATTCTGCAGTCCTCCAGCTTTGCCTGCTTGTACCCAGGGACTTCCACCCGGTTGTCCTCCAGGGTCCACCCTGAACCGTGATCAAGGCGCTGCACGGTGCATTCAGTTTCAAAGGGAATCGCCGAAAGCACTGCCGGTATTTCCCACAGAACAAACTGGTCTCCTATGAGAATCGTCTTTCCAAATCCTTTTCCCGTGTTCATATGAGCTGCTCCTTCTGCGCTAAGAGTTTTTCCATTTCATCAATCAGCTGTGCTTCTTCACCTATATGTACCGTAGTAGCCGCTGAAAGACTGTGACATGCGTCTGCAAATCCCCCGAGGCGGCTTGTGGCCTGGGGAAGAAACCGGTCCAGTCCCGGCATGAGACCGCTGCGGATCTTTTCGGTCATCACCGAGGAGACCCGCATTGATATCTTGGTTGCTCCGAAGGGGATCTCACCAAATCCGGGGACCATGTTGGGAATATGCTGAAAGCCCGCCAGATACGCATCATGGTCAAGAAATCCGCTGTCCCGTATTTCGGTGCAGAACACCCCGATCATCTTTATTCCCATGGGTTCAAATCTTGACTGGGCATCAAACCACTGGATATGGCGGGTCTTAAACATATGGTCCTTGATCCGATCAAGTTCTCTGCCGAACAGTTCATCCTTCAGTGCCATCAGCCTGGATATCTCTTCTTCTGCTTCCCGGGTGATTCCCTCCCGGCACAGCTGCAGTCCCATGGCGGTGCCGTTACGGTAGTACCCGACCCCTCCCAGGATGTCCAGATACCTGCAGAGGGTCTCTGCAGGATATTCGGTACCGTTTATCACGAGGGTGTAGGTTTCCCCTGAGGATGATGCAGCGACCTTAACTATGTCCTGGTCGGCTGCGCGCTGCATCAGCGTGCGGTTGACCCCTGAAAGGGCCCCTGAAACAAAGAAACCGTCACCTACGGCTCCGAGCATGCCCAGGTGAGAGAGGGGGTCTCCGTCCGCTCCGTATACGCTCAGAAGCTGCTCGGCAAAGAGACAGCAGGTTGCAGAAGCCGATATGTCCCGGTCTCCCTTCAGCCCGTAGAGATCACCGTCAAGGTTCATCACCATGGGATCATCAGAGGGCTCTGCGGGATGGTGGTCAAGGATCACCACCAGGTTTCGGCCCCCGTTGAGCTGAGAAATGTAGGGTGCAATTTTTCCGGCGAAGTCGGCAAAGAATATCAGCTGACCGGAATCAGCGAACACCCTCTCAAGTACTTGAGGGTAGGGTTTCTCAAGCGAGATGTGGGCAGCTTTAATTCCGACCTGCTCCAAGGCTGACAGAAGCACTGCACCGGAGCTCAGGCCGTCGGCATCGTTATGGTGGATCACCATGGCAGCATCAGGGTTCCTGTCACGAATAACAGAGGCGGCAGTGTTCATTGCATCCAGCAGGTCTTGCAGCATAGTCACTCCAAAGAATCAATCTTCATTCTG
>PWNW01000315.1 GCA_003557605.1 Spirochaetaceae bacterium | reverse complement strand
TCTGGCGATAGTTGCCTTTTCTTCGGAGGCTGAGTACCCTCTTGTACATCTCGGCGATTCTGATTCGTTGAAAGTAGGAGACTGGGTACTTGCCATGGGCAGTCCCTATGGATATATATCCAGCGTCACTGCCGGAATTGTCAGCGCCCTCGGCCGTTCAGGACAGGCGGTAGATAATATCAGTGATTTTATTCAGACCGATGCTTCAATTAACCAGGGAAATTCCGGTGGTCCGCTTGTTAATATCAACGGAGAAGTGGTCGGAATAAACACCTGGATTGCCGCACCCGCAGGAGGGAATATCGGTCTTGGATTTTCAATTCCCATCAACAATGTGAAACGGGTCCTCAATGACCTGCTGCAGTTTGGAGACGTGCAGGACGGCTGGCTTGGTGTTTCCATGATAGAAACAGGAAACCTGCCTGACGGCTTCCCCAGCGAATATAAGCAGCCAAGAGGGGTCTTTGTCACTGGAGTGTATCTTGATGCCCCTGCATACGCTTCAGGCATCCGCCCTGGTGATATCATCGTGCGGTTTGATCAGGTGAATACCACCACAGCTGAAATCCTTTCACGGGAAATCGGAAATGCCGGTGTCTCTGACACCCATGAAATTACCGTCATCCGGGGAGGGGAACGTAAGACCCTTTCTGTCCAGCTTGAAGTAAGAAAATCTGATGCTGAAATTCGTGATATGGCACATCAGCTTTGGCCTGCGGTCATGCCCATGCCTCTCACTGATGAGATCAGAAGGGACCTCCGGCTTCGTGATTCTACAGAAGGGGTTATGGTATATTTTTCCGGCGACGGAAGAAGAACAAAACTCTATTCTGCAGGAATTAGAAATCTTGACGTTATCACCACGATAAACAATACTCCCGTTCGTTCCGTTGAGGAGTTTTATAAGATAATCAATGACGATGAAACGAATGAATTCTCCATTCGGTTCATACGGGAAGGTAATGAATTTTTTGTCGGGGTGGTACGGTAAATGAAAAAGGAGTTTCTCTCTTCTCAGGTTGTTCGTGACAATTCCCTGAAGCTGGCATATGCCATGCACAGGGAAGAAGGCTTCGTTCCTGACGTGATCTATGCGTCACTCAGGGGCGGAGCATATCTTGCAAATGTGTTCAGCGAATACTATAAAATGGTCCGAAAAAACAAGCGGCCGGTGCTGTACGCAGCTGTAGTTGCCCGGTCCTATACGGACATCATGAAGCAGACCCAGGTCATGATAGACGGATGGACCTACCGTCCTGAATACCTGAGAAACGGAGACAAGGTGCTCATTGTTGATGACATCTTCGATACCGGCAAGACGATAAACTATCTTGCTGAGGTGATCATGTCCAACGGCATCACCAGAGATGATATTAAAATTGCAGTGCATGACTATAAGGTGCCGAAGTATAAGGGAGAACTCCTCCCGTTTCAGCCGGATTTCTACAGCAGAAAGCATGTGATAGAATCACCTGAGGATGATGTGTGGATCCATTATCTGAATCATGAGTTTGTGAGTCTTACAGCAGAGGAAATTGACAGCAACTATAAGGATGAACAGGTCCGGGAGATCCTCAAGGAATCACTCAATCTGAAGTAACCTGCTTGACTGGAGGTGACTGCAATGAGCACGGCAGACAAGGGATGCGGAAAGCTGCAACGCAGATCAGGGGATTAGATTCGGTGCTTCACGGGGGAATCCCTGAAGGTTTCATGACCCTGCTCAGCAGAACCTGGCACAGGAAAGACCCTGATGCCCTGGAGTTAATTCTTCGAAGCTTATCCGTCAGTCCCGGCATATTATTTACCTTTGAAGAGACAAAAGCTTCACTTGACCGGTACGCTTCTTTGTTCGGCTGGGATATGAATCAGCTGGAAGCATCACAGAAACTTCGGGTAATCAATGCCGCAATTGACCCTGACTCAATCCTTTCGGGTGATTTTGATCTGAGAGGGCTTATGGCTATTGTCAGGCAGCATGCAAAGACTATCGGAGCACAAAGGATTGTCATTGATGCGCCGGACGTGCTTATCCTGCTGCTCAATAACCGTAATTGACGTTCTTCAGGACACTCAGTCGGCAGTTGACCATAACATATATATTACCCCTGCACTGAAGGTGATTACCCCCGAACCGGGACTCCTGCTGTTTGGGAATCTCCACAGCCAGATATCTCTTGATTCACTGTTCAAAAAGACGTAAAGAAGCTCCCGGTTCCGGGAGCTTTTCCTCAAGCTACAGTCTTCTTGAATGCTTGTCTTTCCCTTCAACCTTCAGGACCCAGTAGTCAGTGGATGCAAGATAAAAGCTGAAGGATCCAGTATCTTTCTGAAATATGCTGTTAATCCGCTTTTCCCTAATGTTGCTGTAATAGCGGTTTGCTGCAGCAGAGGGTTCAGTGATGCTGATCGGATCAAGAGGAGTCACATACAGCCCCCTGTGGCCTCCGATTACCAAAGTATCATCATCAATGATCGCCATAGGGGTTCTCCCGGATGTACGAAGACGAAAGGTGCCAGGGGTATATTTAGTGAAAGCAATATTATTTGGATCAGTTATTGTACCAGTTATTGTCACTGCATAGAAAAAATGTTTCTTTTCCTTCATATCATAGGCGGTGACATAGAGAACATCATTTCCGTCATCGTGAACAGCACCGGTGATTTTGAGGGAGTCTTTAAGATCATTATCATCTATATCCATGATGTCATAATCAGAATTCAGTATTATAGTCTTGAAAGTATCTTCATCATCATACACGTTAATGATCAGGTATTCACCTGCACTAAGTACATCTGAAAGTTCTGCATCATTACTAAAGTCACCAGGAATGTCGTCAGGAAAAACTCTTTTTACG
>PWNW01000020.1 GCA_003557605.1 Spirochaetaceae bacterium | reverse complement strand
ATTTGACGGTACCGGCGGTGTGAAAGCCTCAGTTGCCGGGAATGTCAATGCAGTAGGATATATCTCTCTCGGTTCTCTTGACCAGGAAGTAAAAGCAGTTTCTGTCGGCGGTGTTGAGGCTAGCAGTACCAATGTCGTAAACGGGACCTATGAAATTGCAAGACCTTTTCTGGTTCTTTATCGGGAAGAGAATATTCATCAGACAACCAAGCAGTTTCTTGACTGGATCATGTCAGCTGAAGGCCAGGCCATTGCTGCTAGGAATTACGTTCCTGTCCGTTAGGTTCTGCGTAAGCAAGGATACAAGGTGCATCCCTGTATAGGGATGCCCTTGCGTGTAAAAAGACTTCAAGCTTTACAGGATCGTCTATGAAAAAAGAAATGAGAAAGCAAGTTGATATCGGCATCCGATACCTGTTCCGTGTCGTCTCATATTTTTCGGTAGTGGCATTGGCAGCTATGCTGATTTTCATATTTTACCAGGGCATTATACCCTTTGTATCATCAACAGCACCATCAATACGATTGGTTACCGAGCATATCCCGGAAATCCAGGTCAACGGGAGCACATACGTGAATCATCGAACATTTATTGATGTCCCTTCCAAGGATGATGAGATAGCAATTTCCTTTGAACACCAAGGTGAGCACATTGACTTCCAGCTGGAATTGAACCCCGACAAAACCAATCCTGAACAGGCGGTCAGGTTCCCGGCATCCTTGGCAGAACAGGTTACCAGCCCTGAAGCGAATACCTATACCATTACCTTCCCTGGAGGACTGCCCGGGCTTGAAAAGAAAATTCATATAAATATCCCTGAACCGCCCTACCGGTTTTTGGCCTTTCTCTTGGGTGATGAATGGCGTCCCGTGTATCGAAAGCTTTACGGCATCCTTCCCATGATCACCGCAACCCTACTGACCACCTTTGGTGCAGTCCTCCTGGGAGTGCCTATAGCCTTGCTTGCTTCGGTAATGATTGCCGAGTTTCTTTCTCCTAAGTCAGCCCTTTTTGTCAGGAGTTCCATTGACTTGCTGGCAGGCATCCCCTCGGTGGTGTACGGGTTTTTCGGTCTTATGATTATTGTGCCGATCATCCAGAGGGTATTCGGTTCTGCATCAGGAAGCTCGCTGCTGGCTGCAGTGATTGTGCTTTCAATTATGATCCTTCCTACTGTGATATCTATCACGATAACATCACTGGAAGCCGTTCCGGAATCCTATCGGGAAGCTTCGCTTGCCCTTGGAGCAACAAAGATGCAGACCTCCTGGAGGATTGTATTTCCTGCTGCACGATCCGGAATACTTGCCGGAGGTATTCTCGGCACCTCCCGTGCGGTGGGTGAGACGATGGCGGTGATTCTTGTTGCCGGGAATTCTCCTCAGTTCCCCTCTTCACTGACTGACAGCGTCAGAACCATGACGGCTACCATAGCCCTTGAGATGGGATATTCCGCGGGCAGGCATAATCAAATGCTCTTTTCAATTGGGGTAATACTGTTTGTCATCATCTGCGTGCTCAACGGGATCATCATGAAACTTAAGCAGCATATGCTGGAGGACGCATAGAATGAAAACGTTACGAAAACGTTATGCAAAAGACATGCTTATGATGGGTATCATGGCTTGTTCAGTTGCAGCAGTTCTCGCTGTACTGATGTTCATCCTGCTGTATATTCTGGTAAACGGCATGGGTACACTGAGCTTCAGGTTTATTTTCTCATCAGCCAGGGACGGCGGGATATTCCCCATGGTAGTGACTACCTTGTATGTAGTAGTAACTTCTCTTGCTGCAGCACTGCCCATTGGGATCATTACTGCGGTCTACCTGGTTGAGTACAGCAGAAACTACAACCGGGTCAAGTATATCAGGCTGGCGATTGAAACGCTTGCCGGAATCCCTTCAATTCTCTACGGCCTGTTCGGACTTCTGATCTTCAGCCGGATCATCGGGTTCGGTCAATCCATTATAGCCGGGGGGCTGACCCTTGGAATTATGATTCTGCCGGTTATTATCAGGACTACCGAAGAGTCCCTGAAAACCATTCCTCAGGCATTCAGGGAGGGGTCTTTAGCCTTGGGGACCACCCAATGGCAGACGATTTATCGTGTTGTACTTCCTTCGGCAATACCTGGCATCATAACTGCATCAATTCTTGCGATCGGAAGGGTAGTAGGGGAGGCCGCTCCGGTACTGCTGACCGTGGGAATTGCCCGAAATATGCCCACAAGCATTTTTCAGTCAGGAAGGACACTGACGATTCATCTGTACTACCTTACTAAGGAAGCTGTCAATCCCAATGACTTTGAAACAGCCTTCGCAGCTGCGGCAGTGCTGGTGCTGTTTGTTATCGTGGTAAATGCCGCAACCCGGTTTATCACAATAGGGTTCAAAAAAAGAATGGAGCAGTAGCACATGAATAGTAAACCTTTACATTCGAACACGGAAAAAATAACAATTTCGGACCTCAACTTGTTTTACAGTGAATTTCATGCACTGAAGAATATTTCAATGAATATCCCGATGAATCAGGTCGCTGCCCTGATAGGTCCTTCAGGGTGCGGAAAGTCGACGTTTATCAGGGTATTGAATCGGATGAACGATCTTATTGAGGGATGCAGAATCACTGGTAATGTCCGGCTTGATGGTGAGGACATATACGGAAATATGGATGTGACTGATCTTCGGACAAAAGTCGGCATGGTCTTTCAGAAACCCAATCCCTTTCCCATGAGCATCAGGAAGAATACTGCATACGGACCGAAGATGCAGGGACTTCGAGACAAAGAAGAGCTCAATGAAATCATTGAAGAATCATTGAAAAAAGCTGCACTTTGGGATGAGGTAAAGGACCGGCT
>PWNW01000251.1 GCA_003557605.1 Spirochaetaceae bacterium | reverse complement strand
TCATTAACTGGTTTCCATCCCTTATTTCCAGTCACTGAGGCATAATACCCGTTTGCAAGGGCAGTATCCATAAATGCCTCAACTTCTGCAAAGGTTCTTGGAGGCCCTGAAGGAAGTGAGGAGTCAATTGCCCGTAATTCATCAAGTACCTTTCTATTGTAAAAAATTCCCATAGTGATTGTTCCGCCGGGAAGACTGTAGAGCTTTCCGTCTACCTGACCAGCTTTATAAATCGGTTCAAGAATCCGATCTTCCCAACCGAACTTCTCAGCATAGGGAGTTAGATCCACCAGCTTTCCTTCCTGTGCATACTGGGAAACAAATGCAGGACCTGAACCATAGACCACATCAGGTGCTCCTCTGTCAGCTGCCAATGCTGTAGCAATATTATTATCCACAGCGTTGTCGTAGGTGATAACCAGCTGATAACGGTCCTGTGACGCATTATACGGCTGAACAAGTGCCTGATCCAGAGCAATACGGTATTCCGGGGCTGCTCCCCAGAACCACATCGTTATTGTCTCCCGCTCGGCCTCCCGCTGTCCGGCAGCAGTTACTGGTAATAACAGTGCACACAATAATCCAATGATCATCAGCACATGTAATTTTCTTTGCATGCTTGATCCTCCTTTTTAATTTGCAGCCATCAGCTGCTTTTTCCAAAAATTAATGTAATGAACCAGTACTCCCAGCTCATGTCACAGCCATAACCGCCACAAAACAGGCTGCAGATACATCCTGCTTGTATTAATGTTATGATTTTAATACATTTTATCATGATTTCAATTTCTGTCAATATTGAATATTAATATTTTTTCCGCTTGGTGCGCATTCCTTCGACACAACTCGATAAGTACTTACAAGTAATACATATAAAATTTCACTCTGAGTGAAGCATTCAATGAGCTGTCATTTTTTTCAGATGATTTGATGACCCATGGAGTAAACTCCGTGACTTACTTTTCATAAAAAATCCTATACGACATCTTGACCTCAACCGGTTTTGTATGCATTGTATCTGTCAATTGAACTCTATGCATGCCGGAATACAGCACCTTGCCCAAACATAACCAGCCCGGTACATAAGGCAGATTCATGCAGCCATGCCTGCGATACGACTGTCTTTCAAAAAAGAGGAGGAAGCATGAAGAAAATTATACTTGACTGCGATCCAGGAATGGATGATTCAATGGCATTAGTAATGGCCGTTAAAAGTTCTGAAATAGATCTGCTGGCTGTCACTGCTGTCCATGGAAATTATCCCGTCAGCATTACATCTGCTAATGTCCTTAAAACTCTCGGAATGCTTGGCAGGACAGATATTCCTGCCGCAAAAGGGATGGAGATGCCAATGGTGAGAACTTCCCCTTCCGATCCGTTTTCCCATGGAAGTGACGGACAAGCTGAGGCGAATCTTCCTCTTCCTGACAAACCGCTTCATGATAAACATGCTGTAAACCTCATCATTGATTTGGTAAAGCAGCACCCAGGGGAGATCTCTTTTGCTGCAACCGGTCCACTGTCAAACCTCGCTATGGCACTGCGGATTGCACCAGAGATTCTTCCCCTGATCAAGGATGTTACTGCAATCAGCGGGGCATTCGGTTTGAACAAATATGCATTTCTAAATGCGACTGGAGACACTCCTCAAAGTGAATGGAATGTGTATGTAGATCCTGAAGCTGCAAAAATTGTCTATGAAAGCGGTATTCCTTTCACAGCAATCGGTCTGGATACAGCGACATCCTTTGATGTAGATTTCTCCGAATCTGATATTGCAGATTTTGAGGCATCACCCAACAGGGAGGCAAAATTTCTATCCAATGCCATTCAATTTGTCCGCAGGAGAGGATATGATGCTTACTGCACCTGCATTGACTGCATGGCTGTTGCATATTTGATTGAGCCAAGTATTATTACAACAGAGCAGGCACTCGTCGGAGTAGAAATAAAAGATGGTCTCACCTTAGGGATGACCGTACGTGACGGCAGGCACCACCATACGTGGGAACAGCTGCCGAGGATTTCCATAGCTGTTTCAGCAGATTACCAGAGATTTCTCGCACTGCTGAAGAATTTGGTGCTTGCATGACAAAGGATGGAAAATTATGTTTGAACCATACAAAGCGGAAGGACTGTATATTGCCGGACCAGAATGTTTCTACCATCGAGGGTATGACTTATGGTGGTCTCAGAGAAAGCTTGCCGAATATTACGGCATTCCTGTGGTTCTTCCCACTTCAACTGATCTTAAGCTGGATCATGAAGACCTGAGAGAAAATGCATGGGAAATATTTAACGATTTAATTGAACAGGTGAAGCACACAACAGCAATCATAGCTGATCTGGAGTTTTTCCGCGGTTCAGAACCTGACGGAGGAACTGTCTTTGAGCTCGGCTGGATTTGGGCTAAACAGGGACGCCTTTACGGTTATTCGAGAGATCTGCGTCCGATGCATACAAAGAACCAGGCTGCTCGAATACAAAATGGTGCAGTGGTTGATCAGAATGGCTGGCCTCATCCCTATGGAGATCTGCCGTTCTGCCCAAGCATTACTGCGTCAACAAAACTCATTGAAGGCAGTTTTTCTAATGCTTTACGGGCATATATGCTGGATCTTGATGAAGCAAGAAAAAACCAGGCAAGAGCTGTTGGAAGCCCGAAGAGATCACACATCACCGCCGAGATTAAATCTTCTAAACCGGTGGCATATCTTGCTGGTCCAGAGCGGTACAGTCCGGATGCAGAGATTTTCTATGCCGAAGCAAAACAACTCTGCAGCAGTTACGGATATCATGCGGTCACTCCGCTGGACGACATAAAAGAATTCAATAAAATTGACAACAATGATCCCTATGTCTCTGC
>PWNW01000346.1 GCA_003557605.1 Spirochaetaceae bacterium | reverse complement strand
CGAAGAGGTGCTTGATCGTGTGATCTCAAGCGGAAGTCTGACAGTTTCAGCCGCGGCTGAGCGGTACGGTCTGAAGGAAGAGGATGTGGAAATTATTGTATTTCCCGCAGTACGGACGATAAAAGTGGTTATGAGCCGGGGTGACATGCCCTCAGGCGGACCAGGAGACCGGGATGTGTACGGTGCGCAGCAGCACGGTCCTCTGATGGATATTGAAGTGCCCTAATGGTATAAGGAGGAGAAAAACCATGTTGCATATGAGCCTTGTCAGGACAGATATTACACCGAAGGACTCGGTGCCGATGATGGGATACGGAGACCGGACCTCATGGTCCCAGGGAGTGCATGATCCCCTCTATGCGTATCTTCTGTATGTGAAGGATGGAGATCAGGGAGATGAGCATGTCTGGATTATTCCTGATCTGTGCCTCTTCAGCCTGGAAACTTCATTATCCCTGAGAAAGAAGCTTTCTGAGGCATCAGGACTGGAGTACCAGCGAATCGGTATCTCGGCAACCCATACCCATTCAGGACCTTATGTGAGGTATCTTGCTGAAACCAGCGAGCCATGGGAAAAGCGGTACTGGACTCTGCTGATAGATCAGCTTGCCGAAGCAGTTCATGAAGCCCGCAGGCAGGCTTTCTCCGGGGTTATTGACGTGCGTATCGGATCTATGGAGTTTGGGGTGAACCGCCGTGGAAAGGGAAGAAAGGCAGATCCCCGTCTGGTGCTGCTGAGCCTCAAGGACGAATCAGATGTATGCAGAGGCCATCTGTTTGTTTACTCCTGCCATCTCACAGCGCTTGGTGTGGATAATTATTTGATCAGCAGCGATTGGGTAGGCCCTGTACGTGAATACTGGGAAGACAAGCTGTCTGTGCCGGTAGGATTTATCCAGGGAGCCGAGGGAAACGTTGATCCGGTGTGCCGGGGGGTGCTGCATATGGAAGATCCTGACCAGGCGAAGGGAGTTTCCTTTGAAGAGATGGAAGAGACTGCACAGATTGCGGTCAAGGCCTTCGGTGAAACCCTCTCAGGTGATCCTGCTGCAGTATTGAGTTCGTTAAAGGTCTCATCATACCAGGTTGATCTGCCTCTTCGTTTCGGTGCCATGAGTACGGAACAAATAGAGCAGAAAATTGATGAATGGAAACAAGCATTTGCCGAATTTCTTGATATTCCCGTATCTGAGGTTCCTGATGACTATACCATAAATGCCCTGATCAAAGAGCGGTGCAGAGCGATAGGGTCCGATGATGCTGAGGTGCTGACCTGGGTCTCCAGGCAGTTCACGTACTGCGGATTTCTTGCCATCTACCGTAATCCGTCACAGTTCAGCGATCCCTCACGGGGTGTGATGGCCTGCCCGCTTGTGCTCTGGGACTTCGGGGCTCTGTGTTTTCTGGGCATACCCTTTGAGGTGCTGGTGGAAAACGCCCTTCACTTTCAGAAGCGTAATCCCGATTCCATTGCCCTGATAGCCAGCTTGTTTAATGGATGGCTCGGATATCTGCCCCATAAGGATAACTTTTTGGAGCCGGATCAGCATGAGCTGTATGAAACGGTAAGCACCATGACTTCAGAAACCGCCGGAGATGTAATCCTGGACCGGACTGAGGAGGTCCGTTCATGCTGAAATTCTTTGATGCCCTGTTCCCTTTGGGAAGGACAAATATGGCATTCCGGCATACACCCCGAAATGCAGAAGAAGCGCTGCAGATCATGGACCGCTATGACGTGGAACGTTCCATGGTGTTTCATGTGGTATCAAGGGATTCGGATGTCCAGCAGGGAAATGATGCGTTGACCGGCGACGGGGGGAAGCGGCTGCTTCCTGTTTGGGGGTATGACCCTGCCTACCTCATTGAGGAGTCTGCAGAGGATTTTCTTCGTCGGGCTGCAGGCCATGGGGTCAGGGCAGTGATGGTGAACCCCTGCATGCGCAATATTAGGCTGGAGAAGAGCATCAGGCTGGGAGAACTTGCCGCTGCGATGGAGGCAATGCGGATGCCCCTGTATCTTGCATACTGGAGCCAGGAAGCGGCGGACAATATGGTTGACTGGTACAGTTTGGCGGAATTCTGCGCCCTGTACCCGAACCTTCCGGTGATTGCCTGGGAGTGGCGTGCCAGGGCAAACAGACCGCTGTTTGATGCACTGGCACTAGCGGACAACCTGCATCTGATTATTTCTTCTGTCTGGCAGGCGCAGTCGGTAGATGCCCTTTGCGATACCTTCGGTGCGAGGCGGCTGCTGTTCAGCCTCGGGCTGCCGGGTCTTGATCCCGGCAGCTTTCAGGCCTGTGTCAGCTATGCAGCTGTAAGCGATTCCGATAAAGAGGCGATAGCCTACACTAATATGGTGCACCTGCTTGACGGCGTTACCTGCGGGGAGGTGAAGTGATGGAGGATATGCGTAAAAAAACCCATAGAACTGTCTTGGAGTGTATTACCGCGGGGACTCCGTTAGATCACATTCCCGTGCTTGATCTTCACACCCATATGGGCAGTTCATCGCGCCATTATTATGTGCCCCGCAGCGGCAAAGCCCAGATACAGGCATATTTTGACCGATACGGTATTGATCATGCCCTGACCTTTGCGTTGAGCCCCACAACGGATCCTGAAGTGAAGAACAACAGCATATATACCTGGACTGATCAGTTTCCCTTGCGGTTCAGTGCCCTGACGGCACTGCATGCGGCATTTCCTGAGGACTGGAGAGCCCTGCTTGAGCAGGGAGCTGCCCGGGGAAGCCGGGGCATCAAGCTGCTGTCGGATTATCAGGGGGTTGATGAGCTGAAGTCAGATTATTCAGAGGCCTTTGATTTCGCTGAAGGCCGAGGCTGGATAGTCCTGAATCATGAT
>PWNW01000321.1 GCA_003557605.1 Spirochaetaceae bacterium | reverse complement strand
CATTGGGAGTACTACTATACCCGGGAGCAGGGGCAATTTACCCTGACTTGGGATGATGATGTCCTGGAACTGCATGTCTCCAGGTGTCCGGCGGCTGAGCATATTATTGAGAAGGCAGGAAAGCTGTCTCCCCATTACTATCTGTTTGCCGGAATGCTGGTGGAATACTGGTGTGAGGGCACTCCCTTTGCCTGGAGCTTTGAGGTAGAGGGAGATATGTCCTACCGGGCTGTAGTCAGGAGGAAGCATGCTGCCCAGTGATCATTTTGTCAGGATGTACAATGAGCTGTTTAAGCTGCTGGAGCAGCGCGGGCGTGAAGAACTGGTGCGCTACTGGCTGGAGATATCGAGTCTTCAGGAAGTGCTGATGCAGAAGTATCTTTCCATGGAGGGGTTTGAAGGACTGTTTGCCTACTGGGACCATATCAGGGTGGAGGAAAACTGCGATATGGACCTGGAGGTGACCCCTGAATACTTTGAGTTTCGAATGAACCGATGCCCCTCCCTGGCGAAGAACCTGGACAATGACGCAGGACTGTCGCTGAACTACTGTGAGCACTGTGCGGGATGGATTAATCCGGTGCTGAGGAAGCATGGATTCTATCCCGTATATGATCTGATTTCCCCGACGGAAGCCAGGTGCGTGATGCGGGTCTTTCTGGACAAGAAGCAGGCACAGGAATACGCACGGTCCGCAGTCAATCTGTGGGATCCCTATGAGGATCTGAAGGACTGATATTCCTGACGGAGGGTCTTCAGGTCCTTTGTCAGTGCGTCCTTCATGATGGTGATATTACTGCTGTGAAGCATAAAGTTCATCCCTGCTTTAATGAACTGCCTGGCCCTCTCTGAGGTGAGATCCATATGAATTCCTGCTCCGATCCCCTGCTTCCTGCATGTCACGATAACCTGTGAAACTGCTTTAGTAAATTCCGGACTGTCATACTGTTCCGGGATTTCCATTGAGCAGGTGAGGTCATGCGGGCCGATAAATACCCCGTCAACTCCCTTCACCGATATGAGATCATCCAGGCTGCGTACTGCTTCGGTGCTTTCAATCCCTATGATCAGATAGGTGTTTCGGTTGAACTCATCCAGGTACGTCTGAAGCTTGTGTGCTGGATTTCTCCTGCCTGCAAGGATGTCATTGAGAAAAGCGCCTTTGATCGGCCGATACCGCACTGCACCGACTAAGGCCTCAACCTCTTTCCGGGACTCAACATAGGGGGCAGTAATGCCCTCTGCTCCTCCATCAAGGTACATGGCCGCAAGTTCCGGCGAAGGGTAGGGGATTCGGACAATAGGAGATATTCCCTGTGAGCGGTAGTGGATGCACATCCGTGATACTTCCCCTCTGTCAAGCGGCATATGTTCTGTGCAGATGAATACAAAGTCAAGCTGAATACTGCTGCGCATCGCATCAGTCACAGGATTCTCAAGTCCTGCAATATGGGTGCCGTATACGGGCATTCCGTTTCTCAGTGAAGATCTGATCATGCTGCCTTCCATAGACGCTCCTTGTTATGCTGACTGTATAGTATTTGTATCAAATATATGAAGTGCTGTCATACCCCTGAACTGGCAGAAACCTTGAAAGAAATCCTGCAGTTCTACAAAAAATTACTAACAAATTTCTGCAATGACTTGGCAAACCGCTCAGGATGTGATGGAAATTGAAGCATTTCCCTTCTCAATGCTGTCAGCGTTTTTTAAGGTGTTATCGGTACGTTTTGCTGAAGCAGCAGATGACTGCAGAAGATTGACGCATATGGGACTAATTGACCAAGGAGGGCCTGATGCCCATATGTATACGCAAAGTAATTTCTATCATCCTCCAGCAGCGCAAAACCTTCACACATCTGTTGAAAATTCTACATGATGATATATTATCATAATCAGCATATCTAAAAGAGAGGATGTTTAGAGATGAGTGTTGTATTAATAAGATTAACAAAAGAGGAAGAAAAGATTCTTTCCTTTCTTGCAGACTATCTCGATAAAGATAAAACAAGTGTAATTAAAGCCTCGCTGAATGATTTGTATGAAGATATCCTTGATCGAGAAGAGATAAAAACATATGAAAATCTTGAAAAGAACGGAAAGGCAGAATTCCATTCGTTTGAGGATATTTTAGGTACCGCATAGCCGAATTACATTACATTCGCCCAGTCAATCCTGCCGGTCACCGGTGTTTCTCCTAGGATTCAGCAGTACCTGCATCAAGGAGAAAAAACCCAAATAAACGCGTTGGAATCTCATGAGAAGCAGCTTACAGAATTCTGGATGGTCAAGATTTTTTAACAAGTGTAAGCATAGCAGTTTAAGTTTTATTTATTGGGATGAGCCGTCTTTTTCTGGCGCAAGCCAGGATCAAGCAGTTTCTGTGAAGCAGAAAGCCTCGAAGTCTTTAGCTTCGAGGTAGTTCACGAATTGTTCAGTACTAAATTTCGGGCATCAGGACCTAGGAGGGTCTGTATTGCGTAGAGGGGAAGGTAGACAATTCTTCCATCCCTTCCAGCTGGACTTGATGAAAGAATTACCCCCAAGCTTGCGGATTTTTCTTCCATAAATATCCCAAGGCTTCGGACCCTGCCTCTGGTTCCTCTTTTTACTTCTAATGGAATTATGTTCCCGTCAAGTTCAAGCAGATAATCGACTTCTGCATTACTGGATTTTGATTCACGGTGCCAGTAGTAAAGAGCAGGCTTCCTGTCTGTGGGAGAGAGAGCAGCTAACTGCTGCCCAACCGCTTGTTCTGCCAAAGCTCCTTCGTTGATCAACGAAAGATTGTACTCCCCGAAGAAGGATTTCAGGGGGATGTTAAGCAGGTTGAGGGCTAAGCCGGTATCAAAAAAAACAACCTTAAATTTTCTTTCATCCCGTTGAGCATATAATGGAATTCCGTTTGCACTTGTATGATATACCCTATGGATGAGAGATGCTTTTTCAAGCAGTTCCACGGCTTCCTTCAGCTCCCTGCTTTTATACAAGGTGGAGACGTTTGAATACTTGAACTTTCTTCCTAGTTGAACTGGAACAGAAGATAACACAGTTTGAAGATACTTAACCTGATGCAGTTTAGCATATTTGGGAAAATCAGCAAAAAAAGTTTCAATGATGGAATTCTGGATTTTTCTGCACCCGTCAATATCTGCATGGGTGATATAATAATCAACTACCGCGGGCATACCCCCAAGGATGGTGTAATCGCGAAATAAGTTTAGCAGCTGCTCGTGAACGGGGGGAGATAAGGTTTCATAGGAATTGATGACATCCCGAAGAGAAGTTTTCCCAATAGCCTCTAAAAACTCTCCGAAGGAAAGGGGGTACACATAAAGAAACTCAACCCGTCCAACAGGAAAAGAAATTTGATCTAATTCAAATTCTATCAGGGATCCTGCTGCGATAACATGCATTTCTGGCATTTTTTCATAAAAATACCTCAAGGATGTAATTACCTTCGGCTCCACTTGAACTTCATCAAAAAACAGGAGGCTTTTTCCAGGGACTAGAGGTTCACCGAAATATAGTGACAGTTCCTTTACAATCCGAATTGGGTTAAGATCCTGGGTGAAAAATTGGGCAGCCTTTGGCATTTCTTCAAAATTGATTTCCAGGAAATTGGTGAAATCATGGGCAAGCTGTCGGACTAGCCAGGTTTTTCCCACCTGGCGTGCTCCTCGTAAAATTACCGGACGGCGTCCTTTCTCATCTTTCCACTGCTTTAAGTATGTCAGAGCATCTCTTTTCATATAGGTAGCATAGCAAATATATGGACAAAAAGAAAGCCAAAAATCATGAATATATGGACAAAAAGAAAGCTTAAGCAGGTATGCAGGAATATTACACAAACTTGACAGGACTCCTGCAATTCATCATACTTATGGATATATTATTATTAACAGAAGAGACGCTATGCCATATCTTTCAGGGACAGCGGTTCCGGATATATCAGATGATAATTTTACCTGCAAGTTCCTGCTGTTCGAGCAAGATGTACAGCGGCTTCGCATGCTGCACTTCCGGTACGGTTTCATGAAGGGCCTGCCGGTATGAAGCAGTTCAGTGAACAGAAGCTCTCTGTACTGCGCAGGAGGACCCTTCTGCTGTGCTGGACAGCATATATGCTCGCCTATACCCTCCGGGTAAACATTGCGGTACTGATTCCCGTACTGGTGGATGTTAGAGGGTACAGCTACTCACAGATGGGCATTGTCACCAGCTGCTATTTTGCAGCCTATATGTTCGGCCAGCTTATCCATGGATATCTCGGTGATCGGATGGACAGCAAGCGGCTGATTATCATAGGCCTTGCCGGGTCGGCCCTCTGCAATGCTGCAATGGTTTCAGCCCCCAGCTTCTTGTTTACTGCCCTCTTCTGGGGGTTGAACGGTATGGCCCAGTCCATGCTGTGGCCTCCAATTATGAAGACCCTTGCAGACTGGTTCCCTGGACGCAGGCTGGAAGGCGTTTCCTTTACCATGGCAAAAAGCTTCATCGTCGGATATGCATTGTCCTGGGGAGCATCTGCACTGCTTATCGGCGGAGGTCACTGGATATGGGCCTTCTACCTTCCTGCAGCTGCAGTTCTGATCTACTGCCTTGTCATGGCTGTCCTGTTCAGCAGCAGGCCGCCGGTGCCGGTGAGCACTGAAGATGGCGTGAAGCGCCAGGATGCTCATCAGCACAATGGTAAGCGGATGCCGCTGAGGGAGTATTTTCAGGTGATTGGCCTTCCTGCGCTGCTGGCAGCAGCGCTGTCCCAAGGGCTGATCAGGGAAGGCATCAGCATATGGTTTCCGTCAATTCTGGAAGACCTGGTGCATATTGCTGCTGAGCATTCCTGGATTGTTCTGGCGGCAGTTCCGGTTATTAACTTCGGCGGCATTCTTCTGGTTCGGCGCATCAACCTGGGGTCATCGAAAAACAGCTTCAGGACCCTCATGACTGTCTTTGCGGTGATTTTCATCGCTGCGGCGGTCCTGCCTGCTGCAGCCAGGTTTTTCATATGGCCGTCACTGTTCATTATGGCCGCACTGATGGCTATGACCCATGGACTGACACCTATAATGACGGCGCTCATCCCCTTCCAGTTTGCCGGGTATAACCGGGTATCGGTGACCGTGGGGGTCCTGAATTTTGCCATCTATGTCGGTGCTGCACTCTCCGGAGTTCTTTCCGGCATCATTGCCGATCATTTCGGCTGGTCCGGGGTTATGGTGCTTTGGCTTGCTGCTGCAGTGACAGGGCTCACCGCAGCAGTCATCCGATATAACAGAACTCATAGATATCCATAGGAGGACTGATCATGAGAACACGCTCTGCTTTCATCAACGAAGGAACCTGGTTTAAAGGAAACACCCATGCCCACACAACCCTGTCGGATGGAAAGGCCTCTCCTGAGGAGGTCACAGCCCGCTACCGCCGGCTGAACTATGATTTTACCGCCCTTACCGACCACTGCGTGTACGGAATTCATGATCATCTCCAAAGACCTGATTTCCTGGTCATTCCCGGAGTTGAGCTGCATGTGGTGCCGGACAGGGAAGAAGCCCTCTGCCACCATATTGTGGGTCTTGGTCTTCCCGGGGAAAACAAGTTCTCTGACAATCAGTATATTGATGTATCCCAGTACACCTCGGCAGCGGAACTGATTCAGCTGCTGCAGGAGAACGGCAATCTATGCATCTATGCCCATCCTGCATGGTCCCATCTCAGCTTCGGCCATGTAGATGCGCTCCAGGGATGCATCGGTATGGAGGTATATAACTATACAGCAGATGTAAACTTCCTCAGCGGTCTCTCAGAATCATATTACGATCAGCTGCTGTACAGCGGTACAGACAGCTGGTGCTTTGCCTGTGATGATTCTCACCAGAAACTTGTTGCTGATCAGTCTCCCCTCAATGATTTCGGGGGAGGCTTCATCATGGTGAAAGCGAAGGAGCTGACCCATAGGGCTGTGATGGAATCGATTATCTCAGGCAGCTTCTATGCGTCCCAGGGACCGGAGGTGTATTCCTTTGAGATTACCGGTGATCAGGCGACTGTTGTCTGCTCACCATGCCGGTCAGTGGGATTTCTTTCCGACGCTACCCATGGGCATGTGATTACCGATGAGTCAGCTCAAGTGACATCAGCTTCCTATACGCTGAAGGGAACCGAAAGATATCTCCGGGCTGTATGCGCAGATGCATCAGGACGCAGGGCATGGACCCAGCCGATATTGACAAAATAGATGCATCGCACCTGAGATGACTGTCTCACGTCTGTGAATCACCATGCTTCCTGTTTAGAATCCGTAGATTTGCCTAGCGGGTTCAAACCTGGTATACTTACTCTATGGTACAGTTACAGGTATTTGAGTTTCTGTTTGATGAAAGAGGGGTGTATTTCCGTACACTGCTGTTTGTGATCCTCGGGGCAGTCCTGCTGTTTGTGATAAACGGGGTGCTTAAAAAGAAGATTAAGAACCTTGAAGCCCGGCAGTCCCAGGAAGAGACCTGGAGCCCAAGCAGGTCCCTGCCGATATACCGGTTTTTCCAGCGTATTGCTGTTCCCATGGTGTTTCTCGGCATTCTGACAATTGGGGTAAATATCGTCGATATCGATGAACGATTTCAGGCTGTCGTCCAGGGTGTGTTTGCTCTGATCATGACGATTATTATTGTGCGGTCTATTAATAAAGGCATAGAGCTGAGTTTTCATCGCCACTACGAAAAAGAGCGGGCAAATCACGAACAGGAGAAAAACCTGAAACCCCTGATCTCTCTGGCAAAATTCATTCTCTGGATTGTCGGGCTTCTCTTTCTGCTGGCCAATCTCGGATTTGATGTTACTACCGCTGTTGCCGGGCTTGGAGTAGGGGGTATTGCGGTAGCAATCGCTGCCCAGGGCATCCTGGGAGATCTGTTCAGCTACTTTGTGATATTCCTGGACAAGCCCTTTGAACTTGGTGATTTCATCATCTTCTCCGACAAAATGGGAGTTGTTGAGAAGATCGGCATTAAGTCCAGCAGGATTCGAGTCCTCAGCGGAGAGGTGCTGGTGATATCAAATTCGGACCTCACTTCTTCAAGAATTCACAACTACAAGCAGATGACCCGCAGGAGGGTTGTCTTTCACCTCACTGTCACCTACCAGACCTCCCAGAAGCATGTGGAGCAGATCCCCGGGATTATACGATCGGTGATTGAGTCAGTTGAAGCTGTAGAAGGGGTAACCTGCGACCGGTCACATTTCCAGTCCTTTGGAAGCTATGCATTGGTGTTTGAGACGGTGTACTTTGTCCCCTCTCCTGACTTTACCGTATATATGAATGTGCAGCAGGAGATATACCAGAAGATATTCAAGATCTTCAATGAGAAGGGAATTGAGTTTGCCTATCCGACACAGAAGATCTATCCTGCCCAGGAGCAGCCCCTGCAGGTGACGGAGGTTTCACCGGAAAAACAGGACTGATCATATCAGCAAACTACTCTTTCATTTTTTCCCTCAGCACTGAGAAATTGTTGACAGGGAGGAACTCATGCTTCATACTAATTGATATAATATTATTATAAAGAAGAGGCGGTATGTTTGACCTCAAAGGGAAACTTGCACTGGTCGTCGGTGCTGCAGGATATCTTGGATCTGATGTGTGCCGGGGATTTGCTGAGTGCGGTGCTGAAATCATTGCTGCGGACTGGAACCAGCAGGGGCTTGAGGTGCTGGCTGAAACGTTGAAGGCCCAGGGGGCAGCTGTACGTTGCGAGTGCCTTGACTGTGCTGACCCGGCTCAGACTGCAGGACTTATGGACTCAGTCAAAAACACTGAAGGGGCAATTGATGTGCTGGTTAATGCGGTCTATTACCGAACAAGCAAAGGGGTCGATGAACTTGCTGAAGAAGAGTTTACCAAGGCCAACAAGGTGAATATTACTGCTGCCTTCTCCCTGCTTCAGCAGGCATCACAGCTGATGGGCCCGGGCGCTTCAGTGATCCTGTTTTCATCCATGTACGGATCTATTGCCCCGAACCCGGGAGATTATCCCGAAGGTACGGCGGTAAACCCGATAGAATACGGTGCAGGAAAGGCCGGGGTGAACCAGCTTGTCCGCTATGCAGCTGCCTGGCTCGGCAGCAGGCAGATACGGGTAAATGCGATAGCCCCTGGGGCCTTTCCCTGGAACGTTACGGACAATGAAGAGTTCCTGCGGCGGCTGCGTGCAAAGAGCATGCTCGGCAGGGTAGGCAGACAGCATGAGATTTCCGGTGCGGCGGTGTTTCTTGCCTCGGATGAGGCATCTTTTGTCACCGGTCAAGTGCTCTCAGTTGACGGCGGGGTGAGTGCCTGGTAAAGGAGGAGAAAGCATGAAGGATGTGAAGAATCTGTTCTCACTGGAGGGGAAGACCGCACTGCTCACCGGAGGGTGGGGAGGATTCGGGCTGCAGTGTCTCAGGGCATTGGCGGAGTCCGGGGCCAGGACCTATATTGCCTCCCGGAACATCACGGAACTGAAGAAGGCTGCAGATGATTTCTGTCAACGGGGATTTGACGTAAGGGCGATGCAGTTTGACCAGGGCGATGAGGCTTCGATTATGAAGCTTCGTGACGATGTGGTAAAAGATGCAGGCACCATCGACATTCTGGTGAATAATGCCGTTGCCAGGGTGATGAAAAAGGGCTGGGACGACACGGCAGAGGCCTTTGACCTGAGCATGCATATCAACGCAACGGGTCTGTTTGTTCTTACCCGCGCTGTCGGTTAGGTGATGATACCGAACCGGTACGGATCGATAATTAACATCGGATCCATGATGGGGATGGTGGGGACAGAGCACCATAACTATGAAGGGACCGACATGACCGGCTGGTATCCCGATTATTTCTTCCATAAGGGAGGAATGATCAACTTCACCCGGTTCTGTGCAAGCTATTTCGGGCGCTTCGGCATCAGGGTGAACTGTCTCTCCCCCGGAGGGCTGAGATCAGAATCCCATCCCCAGGCTTTTCTGGACAACTATGCAGAGCGCACCCAGCTTGGAAGAATCGGTGAAGAGGAGGATCTGGTGGGAAGCATTGTGTTTTTCGCATCAGATGCATCAGCATATATTACCGGAACAAATCTGCCCGTCGACGGCGGATATACCGCAAAATAAGCAGAAAGGAGTTCATTGTGACCAGTCAGGAACGGATCATTGCTGCGGCGGAACGTAGGAAAACCGATAAGGTGCCGACATCGCTGAGGTGCACACCCGAGGCCCAGCAGGCCCTGATCGAACATCTCGGGGTATCGACGAAACAGGAAGTCTATGATGAACTGGACATAGACCTTCGATGGGTCCATGTCCCGTTTATCGGACCGAAGGAGCGCTCTGCGGCAACGTTGGGGAGCGAGGGAACTGATTTCTGGGGGTGCGGGAACACCAGAATGTCAAACGAATACAATACCTACTACGAGATTACCTACCATCCCCTTGCTGAGGCGCAGAGCGTGGAGGATGTAGAGAACTATGACTGGCCGAGCCTGGACTGGTGGGACTATGATGCCATGCCGCGGATTATTGAAGCTGAGCTGCAGAAGGACAGGCGGGCGCTGCTGTTTTTTGCCGGAGGGGCCTTTGAGACTCCCTGGTATATCAGGGGAATGGAGCAGTTCTTTATGGACCTCTATCTTAATCCCGAGATTGTGACAGCCATCTGCACCAAGGTGGAGAACTACTACCGTGAGCGGGCCCTCCGGGTGATTGAAGCTTCCAACGGCATGATTGACGTGGTTGGCTCCGGCGGCGATCTCGGGGGAGAGCAGGCAATGATGGTGAATCCTGATGTCTGGAGGGAGCTGATTAAACCTCATTCAGCACGGCTGATCAGGACCTTCAAGGATATGGGGCTGAAGACCTTCTACCATTCAGACGGTGCCATCACTTCGGTGATAGATGACTTCATAGAGATCGGTCTTGACATCCTTGATCCCATCCAGGTGGGTGCGAAGGGTATGAAGCCTGAGGAGCTGTTTCCCCGGTTCGGTGACCGGATATCATTTCACGGGGCGATTGACGAGGTGCATCTGCTTCCTCATGCCTCCCCTGAAGAGGTATATGAGGAGACCAAACGGGTAATTTCAATTCTCGGACAGAACGGAGGCTATATTGTATCCCCCACCCACAATGTGCAGGGCGATACCACCGTTGAGAATGTGCTGGCTATCTTTCGGGCAGTTGAAGCCCTGAGGCAGGATTGACGTATGCAGTCCTGCCTCCCAGCAGGGTCATGGCAACTGAGAGGTCCTCATCAAGCACCGTGATGTCCGCATCCATGCCGGTCTTCATGGAACCCTTCCGGTCCTGGATGCCCAGGACCTCAGCGGGGTTCCGGGAGACCATGGCTGCAGCCTGGTACAGCGGTACCCCGGTATGGGCGATAAAATTCCTCAGGGCATCATCCAGTCCCATGCGGGTCCCTGCAAGGCCCCCTGAGGCAAGGCGCACCGTATCATCTTCCTGGTGCGTCACTGCTTCCATGCCGTCGGCCATGGTATATCGTCCCGGGGGAAGGCCTGCAGGATCCCTGGAGTCGGAAATAAGGATGATCCCTCCTGGTCCTTTGCACCGGAGCAGGATATTCAGCCAGACCGGAGATACATGGATTCCCTGTCTGTCGGCAATCACCTCCGCAGGGAGATCATCGCACAGCAGCATCTCCTCCTCGATTCCCCAGGGTTTCACCCCTCCTTCTGCTGCAGCGGGATCGGAGAAGCAGTTGAATATATGATCGATATGGTTGACTCCAAGTTTTCTGGCTTCACTGAGCCGCAGCGCTGAAGCACTGCAGTAACCAAGGGCTGCGCGTACTCCGTGGTCCCGCAAGAATCGTATCAGTTCTCTGCATCCCACCACCTCAGCTGAAAGGGTCATGATCTTCAGGTTTCCCTGTGATGCATCCAGCAGCTTTCTGAGGGTCTTCTCGTCGGGGATGCACCGCCGGTCACGGTGCTGGGCTCCGCGCTCAGGATTAAGGAACGGCCCTTCAGAATTGATGCCCAGCACCTTTGCTCCTGTGTGCTGCTGCTTCATAAACTCCGAAATGTTTCTGAATGCAGCAGCAAGGGAGGGGATGTCATGATTCCAGAGGGTGGGTAAAAATCCCGTGGTTCCGCGGCTCAGGTGAAACTCCGCCATTGTCTCATAGGGCCCCGCTGATGCGTCAGCCCCCATGGCGCCGTGGGTGTGGATGTCGATAAACCCCGGAGAAATATATCTTCCATTAAGATGCACTGGAACATATCCTGGACGGAGGGCCATCCGGTCATGAGCAACATCTTCAATGATTCCGTCTTTGATGTACACCAGACGGTTATGAAGTTCTCCCTCCGGGGCGAGGATCACCCCGCCCTGAAGCACGATGT
>PWNW01000155.1 GCA_003557605.1 Spirochaetaceae bacterium | reverse complement strand
TCGGGCTTGAATTTGCATGCCTCTATGCCCAGCTCGGCACGGAGGTCGCTGTGATTGAGATGCTCCCTGATGCGGCGTCACTTCTTGACGGGGACATCAGGAAGTCCCTGCTTCGTGCCCTGAAGTCCATGAAGAACCTGAAGATACATACCGAAGCGGCGGTTACAGAAATTACCTCGACGGAAGTGCGGTTCACCCGAAAAGGAGCTCAGCAGTCCGTCAAGGCGGACACCGTTCTCATTGCAGCGGGGAGACGGGCAGATACCGAAAGCCTCAATCTTCCTGCAGCGGGGATCAAGACATCCAAGGGATTCATTCTGGTCAATGACAACATGCAGACAAGTGCTCCCAGGGTGTATGCTGCAGGCGATGTGATAGGGAAAAGCCTCTATGCCCATGCCGCTTCCAGAATGGGCGAGGTTGCCGTTGATGTGATGCTTGGAAAACGTGATGCGGTAATGGAATACCATGCGGTGCCCTGGGCGGTGTACACCTATCCGGAAGCTGCGGGATGCGGCATCACTGAAGAGGAAGCCAAAGAGTCGGGATGTGAATACGTCACCGCATCCCTGCCGATGCGTTACAGTGCCCGGTACTACAGTGAATTCCAGAACCAGGGCGGGGTGGTCAAGCTGATTGTCAACGCTGAAACACGGCAGATTATCGGCATCCATGCCGCCGGGGCGGGCTGCTCGGAGATGATATGGGGGGCGGCGGTGCTGGTGCAGCACCGGATGGGCGTTGATCAGCTGTGCAGCACCATCTTTCCCCATCCGACTGTCTCTGAGGTTATTCGGGAGGCTGCTTTTGCTGCAGCTGATGCACTGAAACGGGGAGGAGCATAATGATGAAACAGAGATTTTCAGGAAGAACTGTCATGATCACCGGTGCCGGCCAGGGGCTGGGAAGGGCTTTTTCCGAAGCCTTTGCCCGGGAGGGTGCCAAGGTCGCCCTGGTGGGAAGAACTGCTTCAAAGCTGGAATCGGTGCAGCAGAAGATCACCCAGGGCGGAGGCTGCGCCCGGGTTTACCCTTGCTACATCTCCGTTGAATCGGAGGTGAAGCAGATGGTTCGTGCCGTCACCCAGGATCTTGGTGAAGTTTCCGTCCTGGTAAACAATGCAGCATACCATAAATCGGTGCCGGTGGAGCAGACCGGTATTGAACTGTGGAATCTGCAGATCAGCACAAACTTGACCGGGACATTTCTCTGCACCAGGGAGGTGCTGGGACCTATGATCAAACAGCAGTACGGGAAGATTATCAACATATCAAGTTCTGCGGCAAAGCACTTCTTTCCAGGATTCGGGGCCTATGCCGCCAGCAAAGGGGGCATTGTCAGCTTCACCCATACCCTCAGTGAGGAGGTTAAGCGCCATAACATCAATGTCAATGCCGTGTATCTGGGCATGACCAATACGGATTATACCCGCCAGCGGATGGCCGATGATCCGGCAGTAACGATATCCCCTGATGATATGCTGCAGGTCGAAGATGTGGTTCCGGTGGTGCTGTTTCTCGCCAGTGATGATGCACGGGCAGTGATGGGCGCTGCGATAGACGTGTTTGGGAAGAAATCCTAGAGGAGGGTGATATGATACGGATCAACCAGCGGGCGGTCCGCCTGGCGCAGTATGTGCTGGAGCATCAGGAGGTGCTGGGGACTGCATCTCATCGCCTTGAATGCGGTGCCTGGGTCCTTGATTTCGGGATTCATGTTCCCGGGACCTGGGAGGCGGCGGAAATATTTACCCGCCTTACCCTCGGTGATTTGGGGAAAGTGAATTTGGGGACCTGGAGACTGGATGACCGGCACACCTTCGCGGGTGTGGAGCTGTTCATTTCTGATCCCCAGGTTGCCTGCCTGGGAAGCCAGATAGCAGGCTGGCAGCTGGGGGACGGAGAGTTTGCCACAATCGGAAGCGGTCCTGCCCGGGCTGCTGCGGTGATGGAGCATGATCCCTATATGAAGATGACTTCCTATCGGGACACATATGTTGATGACGGGGTGGTGCTGTGCATCCAGGACACCCGGCTTCCGGGAGATGCCGTCGCATCTGCCGTTGCAGAGGCCTGCGGGGTCGGACCTGAGAAGGTCTATCTGGCTGCTGCTCCCAGCGCATCAGTCACAGGCAGCGTCCAGGTTGCGGCCAGGATGCTGGAGCAGTGCTGCCACAAAATGTATACCCATGGATTTTCAGTGTCCCGGGCCGCATTCTGCAGAGGCAGAGCACCGGCGGCACCGGTGGTGTTCGATGAAGTAAAGGCCATGGGGCGCATCAACGATGCACTGCTCTATGCTGCGGAGGCTGAATTCTGGCTTGATGCTGATGATGATGAGATCAGAAGACTTGCACCTTGCCTTGTCTCAAAAACCAGCAGTCCCTGCTACGGGACTCCCTTTGGGAAGATATTTGAAGAGTCGGGAAGGAATTTTTATGCCATAGATCATGAAGTGCACTCCGTGGCAGTCGTCAGGCTGCACAGCCTCCGTACTGGAATGTCATTCCAGGAGGGGGAGATACATTCGGGAGTGATTGCAGAGAGTTTTCTTGCATGACAAGAAGAAAAGGAGAAGGCCTATGTCCTTAGAAAAAAACACATTACTGGATCTCTACTATGACATGTATGCCATCAGGCGTTTTGAGGAAGAGGTAGAGAAGTACAGCAAAAACGGCACCATACCGGGATTTATCCACCTGTCCATCGGGCAGGAGGCAGCCCAGGCAGGCCCGGTTCGGGCATTGAGGAAGAGCGACTACAAGTTTCCTGATCACCGGGGGCATGGGGCGATCTGCCTCTGCGGGACAGAGAAGAAGCTGGTGATGGCGGAAATCTTCGGCAGGAAAAGCGGCATCAACGGAGGCAGGGGAGGGTCC
>PWNW01000312.1 GCA_003557605.1 Spirochaetaceae bacterium | reverse complement strand
TCCAAAGGATTAGGGGAAGCCATGCGGTACTCTCCTCGAGGTAAAAAACCCGCGATGCCGCTCCGGACATAATCTCTTGAACTCCAAAAGTCCAAGTGGGTTTCTTATTCCCGGCATCCTGTTCCAGCATAAGCCGGAGCAATTCAACCGGGAAAAACAGAATCCCGTTTTGATAGTTTGACCCAAGAGATGTGTGCCCATCCCGTACACCGCAGGCATTATTCTTCAATCTTTTCGTTAATGAGCCGGATTAAATCCTGGGCAAGCTGATCTACCTGACTATCCTCCTCCGATGGAATATCAGGAGGTGAAAGGGACATCAGTTCATCCGCAAGCAGCAGATTGACAATCACGCTGATCCGATGAGGATCAGCCTCAATCATATTCTGCCGCACCTCCTGTCCCTTTCGTTCAAGAAATTCCACTACTCGGGCAAGGTGCTTTTCATCGGTGTCTACCTTCAGCGTAAGATTTACTCCAAAAAGAGAGGTCCTTACAATGTGCTGTTCCATGGCCTCACCTTGCCTGCAGGATCAACCGGCTGCAACGTATCCCTGAAGGAATCAGTACAGGGGTTCGTCCTTATCTTCTTCCTCGTCAGGGGCTGTATAGCTGTCCTGAGTGTCCTGCTCACCGTCATCATCGGCTTCAAAGGAAAAATCTTCCTCCGGGGGCAGTTCTTCAGACTGTGTCTCTTCAGCGGCAGCAGAATCTTCAAGCTTTTCAAGCTGGGAAAGGGCACTTACAATGCCTTCTTCAATCAGCTTACTGTTCTTTGAATAATCACTGGTGTAGCTTTTAAGTTCCTCATTGTGCATCTGAAGCAGTTCCACTTCATCCTTTAACGAAGCGTTTTCCGTCTTCAGTTTTTCAATGAGTAGAATTGCTTTCTTGATTCGTTCTTCAAGCAGCTGAACTTTCTCAAGTGTACTCATAATTACGCCCCTAAGGCTTTTTTCGCCTCTGCAGCCAAGGTTGAGAAGGCTGCTGAATCCTCAATTGCCAGATTCGAAAGCACCTTCCTGTCAATATCTATCTCGGCCTTTTTCAGGCCTGCCATAAACTGAGAGTAGTTTAGCCCTTCCATGCGGGCCGCGGCTGAAATTCTGGTAATCCACAATCTGCGGAAATCCCGTTTTTTCCTTCTCCGGTCCCGGTAGGCATACTGGCCTGCCTTTGCCACCGCATCCTTCGCTGCCCTGAGGTTGGTGCTTCTGCGTCCCCAGAAACCCTTGGCATCCTTCAGGATTTTCTTTCTTCTCTCTTTTCTTCTTGTTCCGTCTATTGCTCTCGGCATATCACATTCTCCTTGTATCAGATTTGACCTAGAACTGGTGGGGAAGCATTCTTCTCATTCGCTTGGTCTCAGGTTCACTGAGAACAGCGCCGTGTCGAAGCGTCCGTTTTCTCTTGGTGCTTTTCTTGGTCAGAATGTGACGAAGGCCCTGTTTTTTATACTTGACCTTCCCGGAGGCAGTGACTTTGAACCGCTTAGATGCGGCTTTTCTTGTTTTCATCTTTGGCATATTGTGTTCTCCTTCCAGCGCTCAAGGGAACAAGAAACCCCTTAAACAGCCGTTGTATCTATATGTACCCGTTTACGGGCTGGTTTCCTCAGTTATTTCTGGGACTTGCCTTTTTTCTGATGGCTCAGGATCATTGACATGAACCTCCCTTCCATTTGGGGAGGACGGTCAAGAACATACCCTACCTCATTTTCATCAAGCATTGCAAGCACCCTCATCAGGACATCCCGTCCCAGCTCAGTATGGGCCATCTCTCTTCCACGGAATCGGATGGTCACCTTTACCTTGTTTCCTTCCTCAAGAAATTCAGTAACATGCTTCGTCTTAAATTCCAGATCGTGCTTCTCAATCTTAGGCTGCATCCTGATTTCCTTCAGCTTGATCTGGGTCTGGTTCTTTTTAGCATCCCGAATCTTCTTTTTCTGTTCGTAAATATACTTACCGTAATCAAGAATCTTGCACACCGGCGGTACTGCGTTCGGTGATACTTCAACCAGGTCCAAACCGGCTTCAGCAGCAACTTCCTTCGCCTGCTGCAGCGGCACCACCCCCAGCTGTTCTCCATCAGCATTGATCAGGCGTACTTCCCTGGACCGTATCTGATCATTTATCCGTGTATGTTTGGCAGACAATCGACCTCCTTCAGAAATGTCTTTTCTCTTTCATCGAATCTATTTGTACTATACCATAGAACTGAAAGGGGAGTCAAAGGGCGAAAAAACAGCACCGCATGTTAATTCTGCGGTGCTGTTTTCATCAGAAATCTGTTATCCGCGGTCAGCAGATCCGAGGACGTCAATATTCTTTCTCTTATACATTTCGGTCAGCTCATCACGGGCCGGTCCGAGATATTTCCTTGGGTCAAACTCTGCAGGATTGTCAGCAAGAGTCTTTCTGATAGCCGCAGTCATGGCGAGACGGCCGTCTGAGTCAATATTTATCTTGCAAACCGCAGAACCGGCAGCTCTTCTCAGCTGTTCCTCAGGTATTCCAACGGAATCCTTAATATTTCCGCCATGCTGGTTAATAGTCTTCACATAGTCAACGGGCACTGAGGAAGCTCCATGCAGTACGATGGGGAAGCCGGGAAGAATTTTTTCAATTTCTTCGAGGATGTCAAAGCGCAGGGGAGGGGGTATAAGAATTCCTTCCTCATTTCTGGTGCACTGGTCCGGCTTGAACTTGTTGGCCCCATGGCTTGTGCCGATGGAAATAGCCAGGGAGTCGACACCGGTCTTTGAGACAAAATCCTCCACCTCTTCAGGTTTGGTGTAGGTTGATTTCTCTGCCACCACATCATCTTCGATTCCTGCTAACACCCCAAGTTCTCCCTCAACGGTGACGCCAAACTGATGAGCGTAGTCCACTACCTTTTTGGTAAGGGCAACATTTTCATCATAGGGGAAATGGGACCCGTCGATCATCACTGAGGAAAATCCGTTGTCGATGCACTCCTTGCAGATTTCAAAGTCGGAACCGTGGTCAAGGTGGAGAGCAATTGGGATTTCATATCCCAGTTCCTTGGCATATTCAACCGCGCCTCTGGCCATGTTTCTCAGCAGGGTGGCATTAGCGTAGTTTCGAGCTCCCTTTGATACCTGAAGGATTACCGGAGATTTTGTCTCTACACATGCCTTGATGATGGCCTGCAGCTGCTCCATGTTATTGAAGTTGTAGGCAGGTACGGCATAACCGCCTTCACCGGCTTTTTTAAACATTTCTTTGGTATTTACCAGACCCAGATCCTTATATGAAATCATGAAGTACCCCTTAAACTGAAAATTTTATGAATAAACAATACCCTGAATCCTTGAAGCAGGTCAAGGGAGCATGCCTGTCAGGGTGCGGAAGGATTCACCGCATCGAGCGGCAAGTTCCTCCTGGGATGTCTGCAGAATTTCTGCAGCTGCAGCGTATGTGTACCTGATATGACCGGGATGATTTACCCTTCCCCGTTTCGGCTCTGGAGCGAGAAAGGGGCTGTCAGTTTCAAAGAGAAGCTTGTCCATTGCGGTATGTTTCAATGCTTCCCGCAGTGAGGCATTTTTCCGGTAGGTGATGTTTCCGGCAAATGAAATGTGCAGTCCCATCTCCTGCATCTCCAGGGCAAACTGCCTGTCTCCGCTGAAGCAGTGCATGATGCCTCCGTATGCAGGGGGGTGCTGATGAAGCACCCTCCTGGCTGCATCCTCTGCATCCCGGGTATGAATGATCACCGGAAGCTTCAGCTTTGTTGAGAGCTCAAGCTGCCGGGCAAAGATTAGTTCCTGGTTTTCCCGTGTCTCAGGACTCCGGTACAGGTCTATCCCGCATTCCCCGATGAACCTGATGTCTCCCCGACGGGCTGCATCCTCAACAATGCGGAGACCTGCAGCCAGCTGTTCAAGAGGTTCCCTGGAGACAGCTCCTGGATGTATGCCCCCGGAAAGAATAATGCCCCGGTATGATCCGAGAAGCTGCTTCCTCCGGGGGATGTCTTCATAATAGGTTCCGGCATCAATACCGCCGGAAAATCCCTCGCTGAATAGCTGGGAAAACAGCTCATGAACATCAATCCCGCGCTCCTGCATATGGAGGGAGTGAAAATGGGTGTCGGTGAATTCAAACATGAACCAATGGTATCTGATACCCTGCTCTTAGACAAGGTGTTCCCGGATATACGCATACAGCCGGTTTTTCAGGTCATTGGGATGAAAGTCGGGTCGGTCCTTGATCACCCCTCCTGCCATATGGGCATGGCCGCCTCCGAATCCCTCAGGTTCTATCAGGGCCTTTACAATTTCTGCGGCATCCCATCCGGCCTTTTCGCTTCGTGCAGAAATGCTGTAGCCTCCGTTGTTCCGGGAAATCATGAGGACAAAACGTACTTCCTGGATGCTGAGGCAGAAGTCAGCAAGAATGCCCATCAGGTTCTGCTCGCATCCCTGGGGGAGATAGCAGAATCCGCATAAATCAGCAATTGTCAGGTGTTTGAGGAGGTACCGGAAGTAGGGGAGGTCTGAAGACTGTATTTTGTTTCTCACATGGATATTGAGGTACTCTCTGTCGGAAATGAAGTAGCAGAGGTTTATCAGCTCAATGTCCTGGGAGCTGACACCGCGGGTTAAGAAGGAGGTGTCAATATAGAGCCCTGCAAGAAAGGCAGTGGCAATGCTTTTGGGGATTGGGGTATCCGTCTCTTGAAAATAGGAGGCAATGATGGTGGAGCATGACCCGTAGTCCGTCCGCAGGTCAATAAATCCCACCGGAGGAATCGAATCAACATCCTGGGGATGATGATCAATTATTCCCTTTACTGAAGCGCCGAGGTCCCGCACATTCCGGTTTCCTAAAAACCCGTCCACAATGATCAGCTGGTCATCTTTCCGAAGAGTGAGTGAATCTGAGTTTTCAGCGGGAATGCCGATGATCCTGATGAAATCCTTCAAATCCCCCCGGATGATCGTTCCGGAATAGACAATCCTGCAGGCAAGTCCCCGCTGTTCAAGCAGATACTTAACCCCAAGCGCACTGGCAAGCGCATCATGGTCAGGAAAGTCATGGGTTTGAATATAAACCTCGCTGCCTCGGTCCAAAGAATCAGCAAATTCCGTAAACGAGCTCATACCGCTGTCCTTAAGGTACAAATCATAAAGTACATGATAGGACGGGTGAAAAAAAATAGCAACCAGGGAATTTAGAAATCCAGGGGAGAGATAATCTCTCCCCTGCAGCACTTCTACCAAATCCTGATGGATCCGCCGGTATTGATGTTGAATCTTGAAAATCCCAGGGAAGTTCCGGCAAATACCGTGAAATTGGGGTTTATCATATAGTTTGCCCTGACCGTTGCGTCAAGATCAAACTCAAATCCGTCGTCATACCCGATCATAATTGAGGGAGTACCGTCAACGTACCATCTCCAGTCAGCAGGGAAGTATCGAAAATCAGCACTTCCATCGAGGATTACCCGAAAGTTTTCCGTATTTGTATCATATCCTGCAGTCAGGGTGCCGGTTGCCAGATAATGCAGCATGGTATCCATCAGAAATCCTGCAAACTGAGCCCTGACCTGCGGTCCGACATCAATATCGAAACTCGGATCGGTAAGGACCGTTGACATATCGGCAAAAAGTCCTGCTTTTGCTTCCCAGCCGTATGAAAGACCGGAATACCTTGTACGTTCAAATGAGAATTCCTGGCTGTGGGTAATGAGGATCACCTCAGAGACACGGTCCCCAACGCCAAGTGCATCCGCCAGATCCTGGTAATACTGCAATTGTACCTCTGCATGATTGTCCGTCATGGGATTCAGCTTCTGGCCACGAAGCTGCAGGGTTTCTGCAGTCCGACGTATTGTCTCACGGTCAGCAGGGGCCCTGAGATGTTTTGCCAGCAGCTGTGCCTCAAGAACCGGGGTTATCCAGTAGAGACGTCCAACACCGACATATGCAGATACGGGGAGGTCTATTCCAAGTGTGAACGCAGCAGCTGTGGTACTGGATATATCCAGTGAAGTACCGGAAAGAGAGATTTCGTAAAACCCAGGCATTCCTGCAAGTTCCAGGGAATAGGATGTGTAGCGAGCGTTTGGCGCATTGACTGCAAAGTCAAAATTGTACCAAGTGGAAAAGTTGTTCCAGTAATTTATCGATGCTGCAGCGTCAAGAAACATCCTCTCCGTCTCATCCTGCATGCGATACCGGTAGTTTCCTTCAATGCCAAACTCAAATACCGTATTTCCTCCGTCAAAGGGAATGTTTAATCTCAGCAGGTTGTCAGACCAAAGTCCGCCTGATGCGCGAAGACTGTCATACCGCATGGGTACAACTATGTCATACAAGGGTTCATGGGTGAGTGAAATTGAAGACAGGGAAACAGAAATCATCAGAAGCATCAGCATAAGAAACATTTTTTTCATCATAAGGACATCTCCATCTTAATACAGCAGTCATGCTGCAGAGTAAAATTATTGTAATAAAGTATATCATGCTTTTCTGGATGAAAAAATAAGAGGTCTTGACATATAACAAAAGTTATATATAATAACTATTGTTATTAACGGAGGAATGTATGAAGCAGCCGAGGGTGTTTGAAAAATCAATGGTGCTGGATGCGGCGTTTGAAATTCTCAGGGAAAAGGGCTGGAGATCGGTCACTGCCAGGGAAATAGCAAAGCGGCTTGGTTCATCGACCATGCCGATCTATTCACATATGAAGTCCCTGGATGATGTAGGCAGGGAGCTGCAGCGAAGGGCTGCAGGTCTTCTTGAAGACTACCAGAAACGTGAGTATTCGGGAGAAAAGCTTTTAAACATATCTATTGGGTATGTGGCCTTCGCCCGGGATGAGAAGCAGCTGTTTCGATATCTTTTTCTTGATTATCCGGAAAAGGGGGAAGAAGATTCACAGATTGACATGAGAGAAACCTTTGCACAGCGTTTTGAACTTCAGGAGCAGGAAATGTCGATGCTGATGCAGATGGATGCGAAAGCTCAGGAGAACCTGATGCGCAATACCCATATTTACACCCATGGTCTTGCTATGATGGTCAACGGCGGAGTTCTGGAGCCATGGAGCGATGAGCGCATTCAGCGCTGTCTCATGGATGCAGGACTGGCATTTTACCTCCTTGAGCAGCACAGAGAAGTCAAGGGATAAAAAAACCGGCAGTACCCTATTGCACATCTCCAATTAATGGTATACTGACACGATTATTTTTGACATTTCGGAGGTCCTATGAAGAAGGTACTGCTGGTGCTGCTTTCAATAGTTGTTATTGCTGCAGCTTGGGGAATCATGTTTGTTACCGACGTGAACAGGGGGGTGTTTCAGAGTTCCTTTGCTGAGGAAGTCCTGGAGACTGTTCCTGCCGCTGAATTTACCAGGCAGCTGCTGGCCCAGCAGCTCTTTGCAGAACTCCCTGGAGGCACTCCTCCGGTGGTGAAGCAGGAACTTCCGACTGCGTTCCTGGTTGTCTTTGATGAACCGTGGGCTGATTCGGTCCTCCGGACTGCGTCCAGGGACATCATCAGCACCATCAAGGGCGAACAGGAGTCACTGAACTCCGTCTTTGATATCAAGGAGCGTAAGGAGTTGATGTTTGACCAGCTGATGGTCCAGCTCAGTGCCCTGTCAGATAGGGAGCTTGCAGACGGCGGGCTTCCGAGGATGGCACTGGGACTTACCTCCTCCATGCTTCGTGAGCAGATTCTTTCAGGCATTCCTGATCAGCTGTCCCTGGAGGCGCTTCTTGTACAGGCTGGAGGAGATATTAACATCAGTGAACTGCAGCAGGAGTATCTTCGTGCTCAGCGAAGATATCGGATCGGCCTTATTATAAATATACCGCTTCTGGTCGTGCTGTTCATATTGCTGGCGGGAAGCATCGGGGCAATGCGCTGGATCGGATGGTCCCTAATCATCTCTGGAGCTGTATACCTTGGAGCTTTCCTGATATTCCGCGGTATGGCGCCGACAGAAATCATTGAGACAGCTCTCTCAGGTATGATATCCTCAGCAGACATCAGCTCGGTGATTTCCATGACCGTAAACAAATTTCTTTTTCTGCCCATGGCAGTTACTGGAATTGGGGTAATACTTACTGCAGTGTCAATTTTTCTTCCAAGAAGGGAAAGCGCATAGGGGTAACTGGCTAATAATGAGCATCGGTAGAAAGAAAACGATTCGGCAGATACTTGAGAAGGCATCGGACCGGCGGATATTCCTGCTGTTTACCCTGCTGCTTCTTGCTGTCTATATTTCTGATCTGTTCACTCCTCTTGGATTTGCCCATGGGTCTCTCTATGTCCCCCTGATATTCCTATCCCTGTCCGCAAGGCGCAGAAGGATACTGGCATATGCTGCAGCCGCTTCTGCAGTGCTCACGGTTCTGGGAATATTTACTGCCCCTCCAGCACCAGAGGGGTTTCCCTTCCGCTATGTAATAATAAACCGGATTGTTTCCCTGACAGTTATCGGCATAGCCTATGTGCTTTCGGCAGAAACCCTCAGGTATTTCAAGCGGCAGCAGACAATCCAGGAGGAGCTTCGAAGGACCTCTCAGCAGGCCAAGGAGGGGGAGGCTTATTACCGGGGTATGATTAACAGTCTCCATGAAGATATTTTTGTTATTGACAGGGACCGCCGGATAACCGACGTGAACAACTCATTCCTGAAAACCCTGGGAAGAAGCAGACAGGAAGTCATCGGAGAATACTGCTATGCAGTATCCCATGGATATTCCTGCCCTTGCAGTCAAATGGGTGGATTCTGCCTGCTGGACCAGGTGTTTGCTTCAGGAGAGTCAGCGGGGTATCAGCATGTGCATAGGCATGCTGACGGAAGCGAAATTACCGTTGACATTCTTCTGTTCCCGATTATCAGCGCTGAGGGGAAGGTGACCCATGTGGTTGAGGCTGCCAGGGATATTACGGAACTGGTGAAGGGCAGACAGGAGCTCCAGAAAAATGTTGAGCTGCTGAAGATAGCGGGTCGAATTGCCCGATTTGGAGGATGGCTGTACGATCAAAGTGAAGGTACGGTTGTCTTTTCTGATGAAGCTGCCGGGATATTCGGGATGACAGAGGGTTCCTATGAGCAGATGCTGCAGGTTTTCAGCGATGAGCATCTGCATCATGCACATAGATGTATCCAGGACTGCATCGGTACAGAAAGGGTGTTTAATGAAGAATTCGAAATAACTCCTGCTGCTGGAGAACGTGTCTGGATCAATATGGCAGGAGAGCCCTGGTATGATGATGCCGGTGTTCTTAAGGGTGTTCAGGGAGGACTCCAGGACATCTCTGATAAGAGAGAAATCACTGCATCTCTCCAAGAGCGGGAGATGCAGTTCCAGACTCTGGTGGAGGGATCTCCGATAGCAATCTTTGTACAGACCGACGGAAAAATTTCCTATCTCAACAGCTCTGCATGCAGACTCTTCGGTGCCGATTCACCTGAACAGCTTCTTGGAGCGGCAACGCATCTTCGCTTCCATCCCGAAGTCCGTGTTGACTACAATGATCGTATTGCCCTGCTTCATGAGGAGCAGCAGAGGGTAGCTGAAATCGAGGAAGTATGCATTACCCTTGACGGTGCAGAGGTTTCTGTGGAGATATCTGCGGTTCCGATTGTCTATCTCGGGATGCAGAGCACCTTGATTTTTGCTTCTGACATTACAGAGCGCAAGGAAGCCCAGCGAACCCAGGAGCAGCTGCGGTCTCAGTTGGAGCATGCCCAGAGACTTGATACCATCGGGAGTCTTGCCGGCGGAGTGGCCCATGACTATAACAACATGCTGGGAGTAATTCTCGGATATGCTGAACTTGCCCAGAAAAGAGTAAATTCTAATGATCCGGTAAGCAGTGATCTGAAGGAGATTATCTCTGCAGCCAATCGTTCCTCCACCATTACCGGGCAGCTGCTTGCCTTTGCCAGACGGCAGACAGCTGAACCTGAAACGGTTGATTTGAACAAAAGTATTGCCCATACCCTTTCCATGCTGAAACGGCTTGTGGGAGAGGATATTTCCCTTACCTGGAATCCAGGGAAGAATCTGCCTACTATACTGATTGATCCTTCCCAGCTTGATCAAATACTGATAAATCTTGCGATTAATGCCCGTGACGCAGTTGACACAAAAGAGGGGAGCATTACCATTACAACTGAACGGGTTGTCCTGGATGAGAATTCTTCTTTGCTTCTGTCTGACATGGAACCGGGTGTTTACTGCCGAATTACTGTAGCGGACAATGGATGCGGCATGGATGCTCAGACATTGAGCAAGGTATTTGAGCCGTTTTTTACGACAAAGCAGGAAGGATCAGGACTCGGACTTTCCATGATATATGGGATTGTTCGGCAGAACTGCGGAGCTGTGCACATTGAAAGCTCGCCGGGAACCGGTACACTCTGCAGCATCTATTTCCCGGAACATGAAGGGACCATTGTGGAGATGATAAAACCGGAAAAGACAGAACAACGAACCTCAGCGGGAGAACTGGTGCTTGTGGTTGAGGATGAGCAGTCTATCCTGATGCTCATCACCACACTGATGAAGCGGTTAGGATACCAGGTGATATCAGTTGATTCTCCAAAGGAAGCTTTGGAAATCGGGAAGCAGCAGGGAAAAGCATTAGATCTGCTTATTACCGATGTGGTTATGCCCGATGTTACCGGAAAAGAACTCTCTCAGCAGCTCAATGAGTTCTGTCCCAATATGAAGACTTTGTATATGTCGGGATATACCGCTGATGTGATAACCCACAAAGGAGTGCTCGACAGGGGAGTGAACTTCATTCAAAAGCCCTTTTCCCTGAATCAGCTTTCCGAAAAAGTTCAGCAGGTGCTCCATTCATCAGAAAGTGAAAATAAAAATGCCGGAAGCCGGACTTGAACCGGCACAGCTTATTCAGCCGGGGGATTTTAAGTCCCCTGTGTCTACCATTTCCACCATTCCGGCAATTGTGATCAAATATGATTAATTACATATAATACATGAAAATATATAAATACTTGCACGTATTTGCCGTCTATCGCATATCTTTGCGGATGTAAAAATATGGTATAAAAGGCTACAGTAAACCCTTAAAAAAGGCTACAGTAATTAATCATGCCTCTTCAACAATTAACGTACATCACAGTATATCAACAGGAAAAATATTTCAATATAATTTGGTGTTCAAGAGCCATTCTTTTTTTAAATACTGTGAATAAGATTTATAGTCATCTAGCTCATATAGGAATTGATTTTTTATCTGAGGGTCTGTTCGTTTATTGAATGGGTATAGTCTTAACTTCCAGAAATTTTATTACTCAAAAAGAACGACGGATGTTTAGCGTTTCCCATTTTTAACGAAAGACAGCACATCTTCGTAGGACTTTTCGCTTTTCTCAATTGCCGCTGCAAGT
>PWNW01000328.1 GCA_003557605.1 Spirochaetaceae bacterium | reverse complement strand
GCGACATTGACCGAAACCACCTGGTTCCGCCGGCTGACAAGGGTAACCTGTGATCCGGTTGCCTGGGAAGATGCCGCATCTTCCAACGTGGTGCAAGTCACGGTAAATGAGTTACCAGAAGCATCGATCGATAATGTTGCCCATATCACCTGTGGGGAATCCACCGGAAGCATAAGCATCGAGGTTACCGGGGGCACAGCACCGTTCCAGTACAGCATTGATGGTGGAACCACCTGGCAATCAGAAGCCACCTTCGATAACCTGGCAGCAGGATTATATACCATAACGGTAGTCGACGCCAATGACTGTTCAGATACGGCAAGTGTGGAAATTCTTGTGCTTCCGGTGACAAATATCTCTAACGATCCCAACACCTATTATGCCACAATACAGGAGGCCGTTGATGCAGCAACAGACAATGACATTATCGAGCTTTGCGGGGGAACATTTTATGAGTCGGATATTACCATAGATGTGGAAGGTCTCACTCTGCGGGGTGCCGCCGAGCGCTCAGGCACCGTGATCATGCCGGACCCGACAAAAGTGGATGACCATGACTGCAGTGCCCTGGATGGAACAGCACATCACGGAATCATCATTAAGGCAGATCATGTGACCATTGAACACCTCACTGTGGACGGTGGCGAAACAGACAAGAACTTCAGAATGGGTATTACCTCTTTTTATTGGGAAGACGACGTTTTCAACCATTCCACCGTCCAATATGTGACCGTTAAAAATGTATGGTACCGCGGAATTGTGCTGCGCTCTGAAAACGCTGTGAACAACGGACACCAAATTCTTCACAGCCATGTGGAAGGTGGTGGTGATTGCGGGAACCTGCAAGGCTGGGGCATTCTCGGATTCAATGCCAACAACCTGGAAATCAAACACTGCACGGTAACCGACTTCGAACACGGTATTGCCACAGGAAACCACCTGGGTATTCAAACCGCATGCGACATACAGCACAATTTGGTCACCGATGTGTTCTCCAATGCCTACACGCTGACGCACAATGGAGCCGGCAGCGTATTCAGCAACAACACTGCCGGATTTACAGATCCGGACAATCAGGCCGCAGGTGTGGTCACCTACCAGGCCGAGCTCACGCTCACCGACAATACCATCAACGGTGCACAAATTGGTTTTTATGTAGGCCGCCAAACCTTCGACAAAGACCAGCTTGTATTTGGCCCAGGAAACGTTCTTACAGGACCCGGCAGAGAAATGGCCGGTTCTGTGGGCGTATATGCCACTGACCCCGAATGGGAAGGTGCACCCAGGAATTTCACCCTCACAGGAACAGACATTTCCGGTTACATGTACGGTGTGCTGATCAACCCCTTGAACGGCATGACCAGTGATGCCGACATCCACTTCAACAAAATCAGCGGGAACCAATGGGGGATGGTGAATAATTATTCAGAAACCATTGATGCAACCAATAACTGGTGGGGCGATCTTACTGGTCCGGGACTTGCGGACAACCCGTGTGGAGAAGGTGATCAGGTTGCAGGCAGTCTGCTGTACAACCCCTGGCAAAACGAGCCTCTCGACCAGGAAATCTATCAGCTGCTTGCCTTTGATGTAACCGGCGATGAAGCAGTGTGCGAGGGAAAGGGTATCGATATAAGTCTCTCCGGCTCACAGGCAGGCACCAACTATGAATACACCCTGTTTGTCAACGGGTCTGCCGTGGAAACCAAAGTGGGCACCGGTACAAGCATCACATGGGCTGTTACACCGTCAGATGGGGATATCTTTACAGTAAAGGCAGTGAACACCATCAATGACTGCGAGCTGGAAATGGTTGGGTCTTTAACGGTCACTGTTTTTGAGCCAGTTGCTGTGTCCGCTGAGAGCAATTCCCCTGTTGTGGTGGGTGAAAGGATTGATTTAATGGGAGGTCCTGACGGCATGGTCAGTTACAGCTGGACTGGCCATGACGATTTTACGTCTGATGAACAAAACCCAAGCATTGATGATGCCGACCTGGCAATGGATGGTATTTATACTTTGACCATTGTGGACGAGAACGATTGTGAATATTCAACCAGTGTCCAGGTGATCGTTTTTGCCGAGGAGCCCCTGCCCATCCCCATAAGGCACTGGTCAGTGATTATCGTTGCCACCATGCTTCTTGTGTTCCTGGTGGCCCGAGCCATTCGCACGATCGCATAGACCACATGGAGTGTCTGGATGCCCGGATGAATAAAGACAAAGCAACCCGGGCATCAAAACTCCCTGGGCTCAAAACCGGATGGGTTCAGTACCCGGATCTCCTGTCCCGACTGGGTGAACACCAGGAACCCCAGGTCTAGGGCTTGCGACAGCGCCGCATCATCAACGCACATGCCGGCCACGGCGCCAAAAACCTTCTTGCGGCAATGTTCTGGATACAGCTGTTTAAACAAGGGAAGTGTTCTCTTGTGAAACCGGGTGACGTCTTTGACCTGCAGCTTGTGCTTCACTTCAACCACAACATTGGCCCGGTCGCCAAACAAAACAATGTCAAACTGCCCCCTAAGCCCACCCTTCTCTCGTAACAAGCTGTCCGTCATTTTTATTCTGATTCCGGCCACTTCAGGCAGGCTGCCCAGGGCGCCGCGGAAATACGCCTCGGCCACTTCGCCGACGTTGTTGCCCAATCCGCCGGTGATCCGGGAGATCTCCCGAACAATGCGGCCCGTCTCCCGGATTTCCTCGCGGGTCTTCTGAAAATCCTCTTGTAATTTCTTGTCTGTGTCCTTGAACCTCTTTTCTGTGTCCTTGAACCTCTTTCCCGTTTCCTGGAACCTCTTTTCCGTTTCCTTGAACATCCTGTCCGTCTCCTGGAACATCTGCCAGACCTTTTCGAAGGTCAACGGCCCCTGGGGTTGAT
>PWNW01000375.1 GCA_003557605.1 Spirochaetaceae bacterium | reverse complement strand
CCGGCTATAGGAGAAATGATAAGAAGATCACGAAAGCTAAAGAGATATCCGGCTTTTTTTCAATTACCAGCCATAAGCTGACTATGGGTGCCATGGAAGTACTTGATACCTACTGTTCCCCGCCAAGCAACCTTTCCACCCCCTGACAAAGTAAGTTTCCCCACTTTGCCGGGAAAGGTTGCCGTCTGATGTCTGGCGGCATAGAAAGTTCTGTTATACATCATCGAAAATGAGATCCGCGTGATCGATGAGGGAGCATTTGTTTGCCGCCCCTTCAAAGAGGGTCCGCAGGCAGATGCGGTTTATTCGTCTGGGGATACCGTTGGAACGTTTATGGATTTCTGCTTTGGCATTATCTGAGAATACCGAAGAGTTCCGTCCGGCAAGCTTGATGGAGTGTTCAATGTAGTTACAGGTATCAGTGAGGGAGAGAGCAGAGAAGTCGATCCAGTGTCTGATGCGCTGCTGAAGGGCGGTACATCTGCTGTAGCGCAGGGTCTCACGCAGTTCGGACTGGGCGCAGATGATGAAGGTGATCCGGGAGGTTGAATCGGAATCGAAGTTCACCAGGGTTTTGATGGCCAGCAGAGCTGATTCGTGCATATCCTGGGCATCATCAATAACGATGACGGGCTTGCGCTGCAGTTCACTGACGGATTTGAAATACAGGGAACAGGCGGCGGCATATCGATAGGGGGGATCAATGAGCAGGGAGCTCAGGATGGACTTGACAAGGTCTGAAGCGGTAAGATCCAGTCCCCTGATGTACACCGGAGTGAATCGGTTGGTGTCCAGGGTGTCGATGAAGGCGCGAAGCGCCACTGACTTCCCGCATCCGATGGGTCCGGTAAGTAGAAGGATGTCCTCAGTCTCTGCTCCTAAGGAAAGCATGGAAAGAGCATCTGTCAGGGCAGGAGAACTAAACGCCTGAGAGCTGGCAAACGATTTGTCAAAGGGCATGCGGATAAATCCAAAATGGGAAAGGACCGGATGAGCGGCAATGGTGTTCATGAAGATTCCTCCTGAGTACGAGATGAGAGATTTCCGTACGAGACAGATGAGCGATGATCCAGCAGGGTTTTGGTGTGAGCATCCCTGAGCTTCTGGAAGTAGGAGACAGCCTGAGCGCTGACCTGCCGCTCTGATGAGCGGGACTCCTGAGGAACTGGTGCGGTACGGTTGAGAAGTTTCGAAACGGAAGTAGTTTCCTTCCAGGTTCCCCGGAAAAAGATGTGCACCTCAGAGAGATTGAAGGGATCATAGCGCACCTCCACGACAGTCCCGTGGGGCACACAGGTTACCGGGTATTCATTGGAGGCAAACTTGATCTTTCCGTATTTGGTCACCTTTCTGAACTCCCGCTGAAAGAACAGAGCTTCAAACCATCCGATGTCACTGATGCGCTGCAGGGATTTCGGCAGACCTGCAGAAAAACGGCTGTCGGGAGCCTCTCCGGTCTGAGAATGCAGTCGGACATTGTATTCCAGATCTACCCAGGCCTCGAAGGCGCTGTTGAGTTCCTCAAGGGTCTGAAACCCTGCCAGCTGTGCCTCAGCCTGGAACTGTTTCAGAATCGTCTTGTTGGCAGCTTCAATTTTCCCTTTACAATAGGCCTGATAGGGTTTATGGTGAATTTTCTTCGTCTGCAGTTCCCCAAGAATCCAGGAAAAATGCTTGGCAATGTAGACGCTTCCGTTGTCGAGGTAGCATCTCTTCGGGATCCCCCAGCGAAGCACCATCCGCTTGAAGGTATCCTCCATACGGGGCAGTTTCTCATCAAAATAATACCTGCCGGAAAGAATCTTGCGGGAATAGTCATCCACCCAGACAAACAGGTAGGTTTTCTGCTTTCCTGCAGAGGTGTTAAGCCAAATGCCGTCCCTGCCGTCACCCTGCACGAGATCCATTGAGCCAGGAGCCTCAAACCGATGATAGCTCATGCGTGACTGCGTGCCTGAAAGCCTACGGCGTTCCTGATGGGAAAACCCCTGTTCGGCAAGAAACCGGTAGATGGTCCGGTCAGATACCTGGGAGATGGCATCACAGAGCTGTTCATCGGCGGCGGTCAGTTTTCGAATTATCGGAACCGTGCGACCGGGACGTTCGTTCACCAGAGCCACGATCGCATCAGCGAGATGCTGATCATAAATCCGTGGAGAGGAAGTCCGTATCGGAGCTTTCAGCAGCTCCTGGGCTCCTCCTGCGCGGTATCGGGACAGATAATTGCGGATGGTCCGCTCACATACCCCATGGTCCTCCATGTACTGCTGTTTCAGCTGACGATGCTCCGCTTCACTGAGACGCTCATCGCACAGTGATTCCACCAGCTCAAGAATCTGAGCCTGTTTCTCGTACCGTGCATCGGTAAGATCCTGCCAATCCGGATGTTTCTCCATCCTGTTCCCTCCATATTGTCTTGATACCCAATATATACTACGGAGGAAGCGCATCTTCAGTACATGACTGATTGAAAAGAAAACAGGCCCATGTCTCTATACCCGGAGCAGTCCACAGCAGCGGCTTGAAGTGCATGCTTGCCAATGTCCCGGCAAGTTCCTTCACCTTGGCAAGCATGAGCCCCCAGAGCAGTTCAAGGATGCTCAGCTCACAGGTACCCGGGCTCCAGGCAGGTCCTGATTCCTTGCTCCATGTTGATCCAAAGGATGCAAGCACGGCTGCGCGCTGCGGGATACAGCTCTCCAGCTGAGCAACATGTTTTCGTGCGGTCCTCAGATCAATGCACCCCAGCGCTTCGCAGGCCTGCTCCCAAAACGCTGATCCCCGGACCGTGGTGTCCTTCATCAAAGCAATGAGCCTGTCACTGCTGAAGGGACTGCGCCAGATCAGATGCTCCGGGAGAAACCGTTTGGTATACTGCTGCTTCT
>PWNW01000217.1 GCA_003557605.1 Spirochaetaceae bacterium | reverse complement strand
TGCAGAAGCAGAAACCATAAAGAACATCACCTGCACTGAAGCCTCCATGTTTGAGCTTCCCTATAAAGGGAAGTGCTTTGACCTCATCTGGAGCGAAGGGGCCATCTATATCATGGGATTTCAGGAGGGGCTGAAGCAGTGGAAACCCCTGCTGAAAGACAAGGGATATCTCGCTGTCAGTGACGCTGTATGGCTGAAGAACAATCCCCCCGATGAAATCCGGCAGTTCTGGAGTGAGAACTATCCAGGGATGACTACGATAGAACAGAACATCGCCTGGATTCATGAAGCAGGGTATGCTTTGCAGGGACATTTCACCCTTCCCCACCAAGACTGGTTTACCCACTACTATGAACCTCTTGAACAGAACATGGAACAGTGGGACATGAGCATTCCTGGAAGCAGTGAGCTTATTTCGATGGAGCAGCAGGAAATCAGCATGAAACGGACCTGGGGATCATGGTACTCATATGAGTTTTTTATCATGAAATCCTGCTGATACATTGACATGCATTCCTCAATAGTATAGGTATAATTACTATATATGTTTTTTAACTATAGTGAGGATATTCATGAAATGCTTTCATTCAGGCAGCGGCAAGCGGTTTCTTGAGCCATGCCTGCTTGTGCTGCTTAATTCACAGGCCGACTACGGCTACAACCTGATAACCAGATTAACTCGGTACGGGTTTGATGATTCCTATCCTGATGTTGGGACCCTCTACCGGGTGCTCAGGGATATGGAACAGTCGGGTTTTATTACCTCATCATGGAAGGCCGGCGAATCAGGCCCGGCAAAGCGGATATATTCACTTACCAATGCAGGAAGAGAAGCGCTCAATTTCCGCATTTCCATTCTCAAGCATAATCTCACCTATATCTCCCTGCTGGTCAGGGACGTTGAAGGAGAATCACCATGAGTTCTGCATTGGTATTCTACTTCCTTGCCGGAACTGCCCTGACGCTGTCTGCAGTGAAAAGCAGGGATAAGACAATCTCAGCTCTAAAAAAATCTTGGAAGGCCTTTTTGCACATTCTGCCTCAGTTTGTGGGAATCATCCTGACCGTAGGCATCATGCTTGCACTGCTCAGTCCAGAGGTAATCAGTTCTCTCATAGGTGATGCATCCGGTTTTCTCGGTGTGCTGGGTGCTTCAGTCATCGGGGCTGTAACCCTGATCCCAGGGTTTATCGCATTCCCCACAGCAGCGCTGCTGCTGCAAAGCGGTGCCGGCTTGATGCAGATAGCGGCATTTATCTCATCACTGATGATGGTGGGGATCATGACCCTGCCGGTGGAGATGGAGTACTTCGGAAGAAAGGCAAGTATTATTCGAAACTGCGCCGCCTACCTGTTTTCATTGGCTGCAGCGGTAATTATTGGGATGGTGGTGTCATGAAGGGGAAAAAGCTGCTGTTTCCTGCTCTGGTAATAGTGGTCTATATCATACTTGCAGCGGCTGACCTGCAGCTGTTCCGCTCAGCAGCAAACATTACCTGGTATGGAACCCTTGAAATGCTCTCGGTGCTCCCTCCCATTTTCATTCTTCTGGGTCTGATGGATGTATGGGTACCGAAGGCAGTCATGGTACGCTACATGGGCCCTGATTCAGGACTGCGGGGAATTGCTACGGCATTCTTCATCGGTTCTGCAGCGGCAGGACCGCTCTACGGGGCATTTCCCGTAGCTTCGGTGCTGATGAAAAAAGGCGCATCCTTTTTCAATATCCTGGTGTTCATCGGGGCCTGGTCCACCACAAAGATACCGATGTTCCTCTTTGAGCTTCAGGCACTGGGAGCTCCCTTTGCCCTTACCCGGCTTGCTGTCAACATCCCGGGGATAATTATCATAGCGAAACTCATTTCCTCAATGATTTCACAGGGATACATTGATGAGATATACCAGAAAGCCAAGCTTCGCTAAAACCGGTAGATAAATCCCGCTGAAGAGTAGAAGGACTCCAAACCGGTGGCGGTAAAGTCAGCTGAGACTGCTGCCTGGACATCAAAGTCCTGGAAGATGTTCCACCTGACCCCGGTCATGACAGAAGCAGAGAAGCTCTCTGCGAGATGGTTCAGGATGAATTCCATCCAGTCATCCCCGGCTGAAGTAACAGCAGAAGAATCAAGGACGGTGAAAAAACCCCGAAGAAACAAGTTTACGGTACGGTTTGGAGAAAACACTGTCTCATGAAATACAGCAGTATCAATTTCATCAACATATTTCCCCGGGCTGAAATAGAGTTCATTGCGCAGCGTTACAGTACCATCATACCCCGCTGTGAACGCATGCAGCATCCCTGCCGTCATTTCGATACGTTTCCAGATTGCACTGAGCACCGTAAGGTCGTCTTTTAGCCTGACTGAAGCGTATGCATCACCTGCAAACAAGGACCCCTGCATGGAAAGGGCAAATCCGTGGTCAGTGGAATCTCCTTCATAGAAGTAGGAGCCTTCAAAAGAGAAATTTCTGAATACCTGATGAAAACGAAAACCGACACCAGGGAAAGTGTTCACATCAGTTGGAAGCATAACCATCTCAAGGTACTGCTTTTCTCTCAGGGGCACATGAAGTTCCGTCAGGTATGATGCTTCATCCCTGACAGCATCTAAACGGACAAAGGCCTTTGTATCACCTGGCAGCACTCCGTAGGGAAGATTACCTGCAGTAAATACCGAACCGAATCCCCAGGTGACCGGCTTTCTTCCAGCGGTGACCCTGACACGAGGAGCAACGGTATCCGGATACCAAAACCGTATATATCCCCGGGGAATCTTAAAGAGAACTGTTTCAGTAATTATGGGAAGCATATCATGGTCAGTCAGCAGTCCCTTGTCAGCTCCCGGCATCAGCAGAGCTGCCAGCTGAAGTTGCAGCCTTCCCTCT
>PWNW01000075.1 GCA_003557605.1 Spirochaetaceae bacterium | reverse complement strand
CACGGAGGAGGAAATACGCATCGGGCTCTCAGGAAATCTCTGCCGGTGCACAGGATACGACATGATCGTCCAGGGTATTCAGCTGGCAGCCCGAAGAGGGGAGGGCCTATGGTAGAGGTGTTTTGTCCCAAATCGCTGGAGGAGGCACTTAGTATTCGTGCCGAGACTGCTGCGATGCCCTTTTCCGGGGGTACCGATCTGATGGTACGCTGGAGGACAGCTCCCGGGGTGCTCCCCGAAGTTCCCCGTCCGCTGGTGCTTCTCGGTCATCTCAAGGAGCTGCAGTATATTACTGAAAACCGGGAATATGTGACCATAGGGGCTGAGACTACATTAACCGACATCTGCAGAAGCAAGGCAGTTCCGGTGCTCCTGAGAACAGCGGTCTGCCAGATGGCCGCACCTGCGCTGAGAAACCTTGCGGTGATAGCGGGGAATATCGGAAACGCTTCCCCGGCAGGGGATGCAGTCTGCGTGCTTGCAGCGCTTGATGCGCTGGTGGTGCTCTCATCGGCTTCGGCACAGAGGGAGCTGACCATTGCCCAGCTTATCACCGGTCCCGGCATGACGGTCATGCAGAGTGATGAGATCATTACTGAGGTAAAGATTCCGAAGGTGCAGAGGACCCATCTGTTCTACCGGAAGGTGGGGACCAGAAGGGCCAATGCATTGTCAAAGCTCTCGGTGTGCGCCGATGCCCTCATTCAGGACGGCATCATATCAGAAGTGAGAATTGCCGCAGGCGCCGCTGCTCCTGTGGTGATCCGTTCACATGATATTGAGTCTCAGATGCAGTCCATGGCATCAGGTGAGCTTATACAGCAGAAACAGCGGTTCCTTGATGCCTATGATGGACTGATTGTTCCCATCAGCGATCAGAGGTCAACCGCTGCATACCGCAGGCGTTCAGCCCTGAACCTGATATCCCAGTTTCTGGATACGTTCCAGCAGGAGGTGCATTCATGTCAGCAGTGCTGCTGAAAAATATTTATCATCTGTACCGAGGCGAAGGTCTTGAGGAGCTTTCGGGATATGATGTGTCCATCAGGGACAACCGGATTGAGCAGATTGCCCGAAATATACCGGAAGATTCTGCGGGAAGGGTGATTGACTGCTCCAAGCATGTGGTGATTCCCGGGCTGGTGAATACCCATCATCATTTCTATCAGACATTGACGCGAAATATTCCAGAGGTGCAGAACGCGAAGCTCTTTGACTGGCTGGTGCACCTCTATGAGATATGGAAGGGCATTGATGAGCAGGCGGTATTCATTTCGTCCCTCCTGGCTATGGCGGAACTGCTGAAAACCGGATGCACCGCCACAACGGACCATCATTATTTGTATCCCCAGGGGTTTTCTGCTGACCTGATGGCTCTGCAGTTTGAAGCTGCAGATACCTTGGGAATGAGATTCTCACCCACCAGGGGTTCCATGTCATTGAGCAGGAAGGACGGAGGACTTCCCCCTGATTCGGTGGTGCAGAGTGAAGATCAGATCCTTGAGGATTCCCTGCGGGTGATTGAGACCTTTCATGACCCCAGGGAGCTTTCAATGAGAAGGGTGGTGCTTGCTCCCTGCAGTCCCTTCAGCGTTACCAAGGACCTGATGCGTGAATCAGCAAGGCTAGCCAGGTCACACGGTGTGAGACTCCACACCCATCTTGCGGAGACAGAGGATGAGAACGACTACTGCGTGGAGATCTACGGGAAACGTCCACTTGAGCTGATGCAGGAGTGTGATTTTATCGGTCCTGACGTATTCTATGCCCACGGCATCCATTTTACCGATCAGGAGCTGGATATTCTTGCTGCAGAACAGTCTCATATTGCCCACTGCCCGTCATCCAACATGAGGCTGGGTTCAGGCATCTGCCGGGTCCGGGAAATGGTGGACAAGCAGATTCCAGTTGCCCTGGCGGTTGACGGATCTGCTTCCAATGATGCTTCGGATATGCTTGGAGAAGTCCGAAATGCCATGCTGCTGCAGAGGGTCAGGTACGGGAGTGCAGGTCTGACGGCACGGGAGGCATTCAATATTGCCACCCGAAACGGTGCGCGGCTGCTGGATTTCTCAGGGGTAGGCAGAATAGAGCCCGGCTGGGGGGCTGACATCGCAGTGTTTTCCATTGACCGGCTGGAATATGCCGGCTCCCTTTCAGATCCCCTTGCCGCCCTGATATTCTCCGGATACAGCCATGCTGCGCAGTATACTCTGGTCAACGGCAGAATTGCCGTTGACGATTACCGGCTCATCGGATATGACGAAGAGACCCTAAAGGACAAGGCGAACGCCGTATCAAAGGCGTTACTGGAGGCCGCAGGATGATGAAGCGAAAATTCTACAGGACCAGTACTCTGGAGGAGGCACTGGAGCTGTATAACAAAAATCCCGATACAGTACGGTTTTTATCAGGTGGAACTGAGGTTCTGCGCAAGGATTCAGGATATGAAGGCAATGATCTGGCATATATTTTCCCTATGCTTGACCGGAGCATTCAGCGGGAAGGCAAAAGCCTGACCATCGGCGGCGGAGCGTTGCTGCAGGATATTATTGATCATCCCCTTTCAAGCGAAGCACTGAAAAACGGGTGCAGGAATGCCGCATCCAGGACGCTCCGATGCATGGCCACCGCAGCGGGAAATATTGCAGCCCGCCGGGATGATTCCTATCTGATCCCTCTGCTTGCTGCATATAACGCTGAAATCCTTCTTATGGACCATGGAAAGCGGACCATCACCCTTGCCATGACTTCATACCTGCAGGACATCAGCAGCCTGCGCGGAACTGTGATAACAAAAATCATCATTCCCGATGCTGATCTGCCGGTCCTGCAGAAACGGTTTTCCCGCTCTTCGCAAGGAAAGGCTGCTCTCACTGCTGCGGTG
>PWNW01000111.1 GCA_003557605.1 Spirochaetaceae bacterium | reverse complement strand
TGAAAACAAAAGCTGTAAGGATCTACGGAGCAAAGGATCTTCGGATTGAGGAATTTGAACTTCCTCCTTTGAAGGATGATGAAATACTGGCAACGCTAATAACCGACAGCGTCTGCATGTCAAGCTACAAAGCAGCTGTACAGGGGCCGGCACATAAGCGGGTTCCCAACGACATAGCAGAAAACCCCACAATAATTGGCCATGAGTTCTGCGGGGAAATTCTTGAAGTAGGAAAAAAATGGGCCGACTCTTTTTCTCCCGGGCAGAGGTTTACTATTCAGCCGGCGCTGAACTACAAAGGGAGTCTAGATGCCCCGGGATACTCCTACCAGTACATTGGAGGAAACGCTACAAACATCATCATCCCTAATGAGGTGATGGAAATGGATTGTCTGCTGCCCTATAACGGCGATTCCTACTTTATGGGATCCCTGGCAGAACCCATGTCCTGCATTGTAGGCACCTTTCACGCAATGTACCATATCAAGCAGGGGACCTATGTTCACAAGATGGGCATTGTTGAGGGCGGTAATATGGCAATTATTGCCGGAGCAGGTCCCATGGGCCTCGGCTCCATTGATTATGCGGTGAATAATCCCGTGAAGCCGGGAAAACTTGTAGTTACCGATATTGATCAGAGCCGGCTTGACCGGGCAGCTGAACTGTTTTCCCCGGAAGAGGCCAAGAAGCAGGGAGTGGAACTGGTGTACCTGAATACCCGTGACATTGAAGACCCTTCTGCTTACATGGTGGAGATGACCGGAGGCGAGGGATACCATGATGTTCTGATTATGGCCCCGGTGAAGGCATTAGTGGAGCAGGGGAATGAAATACTTGCAAAAGACGGATGTCTCAACTTCTTTGCAGGGCCCAACTCACCTGACTTTAAGGCTGAATTAAACTTTTATAATGTGCACTACCTTGGCCACCATATTGTTGGAACCAGCGGAGGAAACACCGAGGACCTGCGGGAATCACTGCAGATGATGGAGCAGAAAGAGCTCAATCCTGCTGGAATGATCACCCATGTGGGGGGCATGAATGCGGTTCCTGAAACAGTGCTGAATCTTCCCTCAATACCAGGGGGAAAGAAACTGATGTACAACCATATAGAACTGCCCCTGACTGCTATAGCCGATTTTGAAAAACTGGGAAAAGAAGACCAGTTCTTTGCCGATCTGCACGAGATCGTTGAGCGGCATAACGGACTATGGTGCAAGGAAGCAGAAGACTACCTGCTTGCAAACGGGAAAACCATGTAAAAGTGAAAGGGGGATCATCTATGTCGGGGAAATATATTGCTGTAGATTTGGGCGCTTCAAACGGAAGAGTTATTGTAGGGGATCTTCATGGATTTGAAGTGACCAGACGCTTTGTCACTCGGAATGAAACTATCCGGGACAAGGTGTATTGGGACATCCTCTATCTCTTCTCTGAAATCAAGGAGGGCATCAAGGAAGCCTTTGCACGCCATGGTGATGAGATTATCTCCATCGGTATAGATACCTGGGGCGTGGACTATGTGCTGCTTGACGGAAACGGCGAGATGATCTCTCTTCCCTACCACTATCGGGATTCACGGACTGACGGCATGATGGAAGAGGTGTTTTCCGTAATCAGCCGGAAACAGGTGTATGAGTCCACGGGTGTGCAGTTTATGCAGATTAATACCCTGTTTCAGCTCTTCTCCTTTACCAGGTTACACCCGGAACTTTCTTCGGCAGCACGTCACTATCTCTCTGTACCCGATCTGCTGAACTTCTGGCTTACCGGAATTATCAGCAATGAGTTTTCCCATGCAACAACGACCCAGCTGTACAACCCGACACAGAAGGACTGGGCATGGGACATCATTGATGCCCTGAAGTTTGACCGAAGGTGGTTCGGAAAGATAGTTCCCACTGGTACGGTAATCGGACCTTTGGAGGAATCACTGAAAAAGGAGCTTGGGGCATCCCATGATGTATCGGTTACTGCAGGTGCTTGCCATGATACTGCCTCTGCGGTTGCGGCAGTCCCTGCCCAAGAGCATGAGCAGTTCTTCTATTTGTCCAGCGGCACCTGGTCATTGCTCGGGGTTGAAGTACCTGCTCCGATCATCACGGAGCAGTCCCTGAAGTATAACTTCACCAATGAAGGGGCTGCCGGCGGCGGTATCCGGTTCTTGAAAAACATCATGGGCATGTGGATCCAGCAGGAATCAATCCGCTACTGGGAAGCCCAGGGTGAGAAGATCTCATTGAAGGAGCTCGATGAGCAGACCCTGAGGGAAGCCCGGTTCCCTGGATATATTGATCCAAACGATGACCGCTTTTTAAAGCCCAACTCTGCTGCTGATCCCATCCATGAACGGGTGAGGGACTACTGCAGGGAGCACTGCGGCTGCGTTCCCGAAACCAAGGGAGAGATCATGGTTGCCATATACCGGGGCCTTGCAAAGGCCTATGCCCGGTATGTGAAGCAGCTCGAAGAATCCTCCGGAGAGACCTGTGATGTGCTGTACATAATAGGCGGAGGTAGCAGGAATCTCATACTCAATCAATGGACTGCCGATGAAACCGGAATTCCGGTGCAGGCAGGACCGGTAGAGGCTACCGCATTGGGGAACATGCTGATGCAGGCCCTGGCAGCGGGAGAACTGAACAGCATCAGTGAAGGGCGCAGCATCATTAGGAAATCACAGCAGATTCAGGGATATGAACCTCAGTGACTAATCTTCTGACTTCTGATACAGTGAGGTAATGGAATCATCGCAGAACTGGTATCGTCTGGACAATGCCGCAAAGCTGTATCCTGCAATAGAGAGCCGTCACAGACCCAGTGTATTTCGGATATCCGTTGACCTGACCGAACAGGTTGATCCGGGCATCCTGGAAAAGGCGGTAAAC
>PWNW01000048.1 GCA_003557605.1 Spirochaetaceae bacterium | reverse complement strand
TGAGGAAGTTTGATTACATCCAGACGGCAAAAGGCACTGGATGGATTAAAGGTAAAAGAAGTACAGGCTTTTTTGCCATATCTGATTTAGAAGGTAAAACAATCAATCCGTCAGTAAATGTGAAGAAAGATTGCACAAGATTAAAAGCAAGGACAACAACACTAACAGAAAGGAGGGGCATATTCCTCCCAGGGACAAGCCCCGGGGTTTCCTGTGCCTATTTTTTGTGACTCTGCAGCTGACAGGTACAATTCTAAGGATAGGTAAGAAAGCGGCCCCGCAGGACCGCTTTCTTCTAAAATTGAGTTCTACCACTGGGGAGGATAGAAATCTGCTACATCGCTTTCAGTAATAATATGCTGGGGCAGGTTTCTCCGGTTTGGTATCTCCTTTCCGTTAAACCAGTCAGCAGCAGTCTGGACTGCCAGGGCTCCGTCCCCTTCAGCGGTCTGGTAGGTGATGGCAAACAGGGAACCTTCTGTAACCATATCCATACCGATTTTGGAGTTTCCTGCAGCTACTACAACGACATCCTCTCTTCCTGCACGCTTGAGGGCTTCAATGATGCCTAATGCCTGGGCAGAGTCATCAGCGGCAAAAATTCCCTTGAGTCTGCTTCCAAACCTGGTCAGCCAGTCAGATACCAGCTGCATGGTTCGGTCTGCCTCAAATCCGGGAGCCTGCATGTCGAGGGTAACTATCTCCGGTGCATAACCTGCAAGTTCACTTACCGGACCCCATGAACGGGCGAAATATGGAGATCCTCCGGGAGCATGCTGCACATACGCAATACCAATCTCCGAAGCACCGGGATTTCTCCTTCTCAGTTCATCAGCAAATTCCATGGACAGCTTTCTCATCTGGCCAAAATCATCCGGGCCGGTCCATGTAATTGCGAAATTCATCGCTTCAGCAGTAGGCAGGGTATTAAAGAGAATCAGCGGAATGCCTGCCTGGTTGATTCTTCGTGCCTGCTGCACAGCTGTACGGGCATCAAGGGGAATAAGCAGAATCATGTCAGGCCGCTCATTTATTGACTGGTCAATCATCTGGTTCTGGACTGCCAGGTCCCAGTTCGGTGAGAGAATGTTCAGCCTCATCTGGTACGCATCGGCAACCTTCTGAGCACCTGTGGTGCACGCAGTAGTCCAGGGATGATCTCCATGAACTATCATGGTTACCCGTTTACCGATTGCTCCGTCCCCCGGTGATGCAGGAATGTTAACCTTGGTGGACTCCCACCCGGCAAATTCCATGTCATACCAGTGAAGAGGATCTTCCTGAGGAAGAGCACTCGGATTCTCAGGACGTGCGGGTATCACAGGCACTTCCTGGGTGATTCGCAGAAGCTGCTGGCCATCTGCAGCAGTAAGAACTGAAGAATCAACCTCAAGAGAAGCCCGGAGGTTTTCCTCAGCATCAACTGCCTGGACCTGCGTCTCTCTTCCTCCAGCGGCAAACACCATGGAACCCAGACATAGGATCATGAATGCAGCCAACAAAACGCTAATAGTTTTCTTCATGCAACGCCTCCTTAAACGGCAAAACAAATTAATACATATCGACTCTCAGGGATATCCCTGAGACTCGGTCGATTCAATACTTCCATACAGCCATCAGCTTTTTTCCTGCTTAAGTTCCTTGAGAAGCTCCGGTCGCTGTCCTACAATGCGTTCATGCTTATATGAAGCATACGCTTCGTAGAGCACCACTAAGGCAAGGATTAATCCTGAAATAAAAATCTTGACTTCATTACCAAAGCCGAAGAGGATTATCCCCGTATACAGCATTTCCAGAGTTAATACTGCAGTTACAGATTTCAGGACTCCCCCTTTTCCTCCTGACATAGCTGTACCGCCAATAATTGTAGCTGATACAACATACATCAATGAATTCTCTCCCATGTTAAGCGTAGCGGCACTTGACTCCATAGCAAAAAGAATTCCCCCTGCCGCGGCCAAAGTACCGGAAAGCATAAAGGCCCCTATTGTGACACGGTCAGTGTTAATTCCGGCAAGCCAGGCAGTAGTCCTGCTTCCTCCAACCAGGTAGAAGTTTCTCCCCGGTCTGGTATACCGCATGATGACCTCAAACAATGCCACCAGGATAACGGTGATCATCACCCTTGGCGGAAGGAAGGGAATAACGGGAAACGAAAGGAAATCAGAAACCGCAAAAGCCTCCGGGCTTGAGAGACTCACTGAATTTCCGCCGGTCACAGTATAGATAAGTCCCTGGAGTACCGTCATAGTCCCGATGGTCACAATAAAGGAGTGGATCTTAGCCTTGGTAACCAGCAGTCCGTTTATACACCCAATAGCAGCGCCAACTGCAATTGCGACAGGAATGCTTCCGCCATACCCGAGCTGGGGCTGAAGACTCAGGGCGACAATCCCCGCCATGGTAGCTATCCGGCCAATTGACAGATCAAGATGGCCGCAGATCATCACAATAGTGAAGCCGATTGCAATAGTTGAATTCATGGACACAGTTCGAAGTATTGTCGTCAAGTTGAAGGGGTTGAAAAAACGGGGAGCAAACAAGGACATAAAGACAAACACCACGGCAAAAAGAATGAAAATCCTGGACTTGTCAATTACATTCAGAAGCTTATTCTTGTCTATCTGTATGTTACGCATCATCTCTCCCCATACTCCGCAGCGTTTTTGCGTTGATCCCAACAACTATGATAAAAATAATTCCCCGTATCATATCCTGCGAAAAAGTGCCAATGCCGAGGAGGGTCATAATATTGTTCATGATTCCAATTACCAGGGTTCCACCTAGAACTCCAAGGATTGATCCTCTGCCGCCTGCTAGGGTCATTCCCCCAATCACAATGGCAGTCACTGCGCGGAAATCATATCCTGCCCCGTTATACCAGGCTCCCACCCG
>PWNW01000093.1 GCA_003557605.1 Spirochaetaceae bacterium | reverse complement strand
TTCTGAAGGTTACAGCGCAAACACCTTGCTCACTCCCAGTTGCAGATCCCCTCTCTTGGGCTTATCCACCTGATGCGAAATGTAGTACGTGATGTCATTCATCAGCTGCCACTGAGAGCTATCGGGAAGTCTGTCTGTTGCCATGATTTCAGCAAGACGCTTTTTGCCCAGTGTCTTCTGCAGGTCCTCAATCAGGGATTCTGATACCGGAGTACTGCGCAGATGGGTAATGCGCTCATAGACATCCCCAATTTTCTCTGTTGCACGGTCAAACTGGGTATGGATGTTCTTGAATTCAAACCCACGGGTATGCCGGGAATAGAATGATCCCAGCAGAGTGCCAAAGACAATGCCGTTGGTGCATATGGATCTTATGGCTCCCCAAAACAGCCTTACTCCTTCAGATTGATCATAGCTGTTATGCAGATACAGGGATAACGGGATTTCCGATTCCTCATCCTTGACCAGAATATCCGGAAAAGTGATCTGCAATCTCATCCGGTTAAGCTGGCAGAAAGAATGGGATGGGTCAATCTTCCAGCGCACATTCAGATTGCTCACCTGATCCAGAAAAGGTTCAATCAACTCCCGGTTCGGTATCAGCTTGTAGGAGTCCTTGACCACCGAGATCACTTTCTCATGCCCGTTATTCTGAGGGGCAACGATGGCTTTGTAGCCAGCGATTTTGCTTGTTCCCTGCAGCGTATTTTCTGCAAGTGCTATATGGGATTCCGCTACAGGAAAGTAAAATTTTTCAAGGTTCATTTTTTTGTGTTTTACGGTGAAAGAGTGAAGTAACTATATGGCAGTTTCAGCCCATCAATCAGATAGGCGAGGGTTTCTCCCTGATGCTGGTAGACTCCTTGAATAAGCACCTGATCACCAACCTCAATCCCGGCAATGGCTTCTCTGCAGATGGCCTTGATGGGGGTGTGAAGTCGGATAAGGGTGTATTCCGGAGTGCTAACCAGCAGGGAGTTTGACGGAACCTGTTCCAGATAATGCTTCTGGTAGCTCATCACAGGCTCTCATTGGCGTGCATAAGGTTGTTCTCCCGGAAAGAATAGTATTCCTCACGAGTGACAATGAGGTGATCATTCAGGGTGATATCATGCAGCTCCAATGCCTGCAGAATGCGGCCGGTGATCTTGATATCAGCTGAGGATGCACGGGTTTCCCCTGAAGGATGATTATGGGCGATGACCACCTTGGATGCATTGCCCAGCAGTGCAAGAGTGACAATGTGGCTTACATCAACTACTGTGGCAGACTTACTACCAAGGCTGATCTTACTCCAGCCAAGGAGCTTGTTCTTGCTGTTGAACAGCAGGATGTAGAAAGATTCGGAGATTTCAAGGGTGTCCTTGTCCCAGATGGCAAGAAGAAACCGGTAGACATCATCAGGCGTACTCAATTTGGGCAGCATGGATTGATCGGCCTTTGGGCTATACCTGAGGCTCACTTCAGCAAAATGGGCGCTTACAGACGACGTTTCAGAGAAGTTTTTCATTAGGCAATACCATTTTAGGTTGAATAAAAAAGGGGACCGAAGTCCCCTTTGATGATCAGAAGCTGTGGCTTTTCTCAGCGCCATTGTCGCTGTGCTGGAATACCGCCTGCTCCATGGATGGCTTTTCAGCCTGCTCCTCTGGCTGGTATTCATAGCGATGGCTGAGGGTGATGATTTCCCCGGATTCGGGAACCGTGTACTCGTAAGGCTCACAGTCCACCTTTTTGATGGTACCCGGAAGGGTTTTTCCGATTAAGCGCTTGGCGCTTTCCTCGGTGAAGGTGGATGTCATGGACGCTCTGCGTGCAGTTGCATAAAACCTGCCGGTTTCCTGCGACTTCACCATTTCGATGTCGCCTTCCAGAATGAGGGCGATGAAGGTTTCTCCATCGGCGTTTTCACGTTGCTTGTAATCGACTATTTGTACTGACATGGTTACTCCTGTGTTAATTCAAGTTTAAAATGCGTTGACGGGGTTGTTTTCAAACCCGAAGACGTAGGGGGGTCTGTGAATGAGTTGGTTCTCTCCCACGTATTTTTTTCGAATAAACAGAGGGGGGATACTTGGCTATCTGCGCATAAGGGGGGGCTGCTGCAGAAGATAGCTGAACAGGGGAGCAGGCATCCACGGGTGCTACTGTATAATTAAACCCGCTGCATACTCTCTTCTAGAAGAAGTTCATGGTTGTTAAATAACTGCTAAATAATACCGCAAAATTGTAGGTATGATTACACCCTACCTTCAAGATGAAGTGGCATATATTTAAAAATGGTCTCAGGAACACTCCTATGCTATTCTGAAGAGAAAGCGGGGTGGTGTTTCTGATGCTCGCAGCCGGCTGCATTTGAACATCTAACCATTTACTTATTGCTTATTTCCTGTCAATTATACTTCAGTTTATTTCTTTTTCGGCAACAAAGGCAAACTTCGGCAAAGTTACGGCAAGCCTTAAATCATTGATATTCAATTCATTGAAGACTTACGGCAGAAAAGGCAAACATTCATGCTTTTCTATATATTCCATGCTTTGTTTTTTTGATAATTTCAATTTGAACCCACCTTCTAAGTAAATCAGTGATCGTTCGTTCAGATAATCCTAGCTGCTTACCAGTATCCTGTGCTTCCTTGGTCTTGAACTCTTCACCGAGTGATTTATAGAATGAGCGCTGTTCCTCTGTTAAGCTGCTTAATGGATTTTTACCAGTGATGAGTGTTCTCACTTTTCTAATCTGATATTCAAAGTACTCCAACAAGTGGATTGCTTTTCTTGTTGTTTCTTCTGAGATCATATCCGGTGTATTCTCATGGTTATGGGCTATATGCAGCAGGATCATGAATCGTGAGGCATATGTGCGAAGCTTGCCGATTAAACCTTCCTCCAATTCATCC
>PWNW01000202.1 GCA_003557605.1 Spirochaetaceae bacterium | reverse complement strand
CGGGTGCAGCACCGTCGGGAAGGGATTCCGGTTCGAGGTGTCGGAACTTTCAATCCGTTCGATGCAGCTCTAGAATCCTGCGGATATCCCCATAGGAAAACCCTTTTCTCATCAGTGCAGCCACGAGCTTTTCCTCGGTCATTGAGGGCCTTGCGGCAAGTTTGCCGAAGGCGCGCTCCAGGGCTTCATCGGTGCTGATGCCCGAAAGCACCTCTTCGATCATCCCCCGGGATACACCCCGAGCCGCAAGTCCGGCGGCAAGTCTGGCCTTCCCTTCGGGGTTTCTCCGAAGACGCGAACTGGTCCAGGTTTCGGCAAACCTCCTGTCATCCAGCAGGGATCTCTCCTCCAGATCATCAAGCACCTGGTCAACCCCGTCGTCGGGAAATGAACGCTGCAGCAGCTTCAGCCTCAGCTGCTGTCTGCTGTGCTCCCGTCCGGCCAGCAGGTCAAAAGCCTTCCTGCGGATGCGCAGCAGCAGGCAGCTGCGTTCAAGGTCCCAAAGCTGCTCACCGGCAACTTCCATACCGTCATAAAGAGAATACTCTGCAAATACTTCAGGGGGAATAAAAAAAGAGGAGCCGTCCTCACCGACGGCAAACCAGCCGTCCTCGGACGCTCCTCTTCGTATCACAGCCATAGCGGTGCTGTTTTACCTCTTGGAGAACTGGAATTTCTTCCTTGCCTTCGGTTGACCGTATTTCTTCCGCTCAACCATCCTCGGGTCACGGGTAAGAAACCCGTTTGACCGAAGCGACTTAATATTAGTGCTGTCAAAGCTTGCCAGCGCCCGTGCGATGCCGTGCCTGCAGGCTCCGGCCTGTCCGGAGGGGCCTCCGCCTTTAACATTGATGTGAATATCAAATTTCTTCAGTGAATCGGTGACATCCATGGGCTGACGCACCACGTATACGAAACCGGGATTGCCGAAATACTGGTCAACATCCTTTCCGTTCACCAGAATCTTTCCTTCGCCCTGACGAAGATACACACGGGCCACCGCGGTCTTTCTTCTTCCTGTTCCCAGCGCAAGATTTACATTCGTTTCCACGTACAACTCCTATCCTTACAATTCCACCGGTACGGGTTTCTGTGCCGCATGGGGATGATCCGGTCCGGCATACACCTTCAGATGGGTGTACATCTTCCTGCCAAGCGGTCCCTTGGGCAGCATGCCGAAAACGGCCCGCTCCATGGGAAACTCAGGCTTTCTCTGTATCATTTTCAGAAACGGTTCGGCAGTCAGTCCGCCGGGATATCCCGAATGGCGGTAATACACCTTCTGGTTCTTCTTGTTGCCGCTCAGCTGAATTTTCTCTGCATTCACAATGATCACGAAATCACCGATATCCTGGTGGGGAGCAAATTCAGGTTTGTGCTTGCCGCGAAGCAGGGAAGCAGCCTTCACAGCCACCCGGCCAGGCGCCTTCCCTTCGGCGTCAATCACGTACCATTTGCGCTCCACACTATCCGGTTTTACAAATATTGTATCCATATGTTCTACCCTGTTAAAGATTTAATTGCTTGCATTCCAGGCGCTGCATTGTTTCACAAAACCTGGAGAATGTCAAGCATACCCCTTGATTCCCCAGATACCTGATGAGTATCTTTATTCTATGAGAATCAACATTGACCATACCCGATGCGCAGGATGCGGAATCTGCTCCGATTCACTGCCCTCGGTGTTTTATCTGAACGGATATCACGCTGCTGTAACGGGAGACAGCGATCAGATCCTCCAGGACAACGAAATACTGGCGAGACGGCTTGAAGAAGGCATAGATTCCTGTCCCCAGGAAGCCATCAGTCTCCGGTCATCTCACGAACAAAGTGAGTGAATCCCTCAAGCTCCCCAGTGGAAAACTCCCTGGGAAGGATTACCGGAAGATGTTCTCCCGGAGGGAGAAGGATTCCCTCGCTCAGTGCCTTCTTACATAACTCACTATAGGCCACCGAGTCAAGCCCTGTATTGACATAGGGACCCCTTCTTTTCCATTCAAACACATCCATGAGGCGCTGAAACTCAGAACTTTTCCTTCCTCCGCCCCGGGTTACCCGGATCAGCTGAGTTACGGTCTTCACCAGCGCATCGGTGAGAAAGGGACTTACCATGTCCGACGGGGGCATGGCCGAAGCAAGCTTCCTGGTCTTTATGCACACCGTCTCGGGGGCAAAACTCCCGGGAAAGGGCAGCACCGGCAGCAGGATATCAGGGTGAAATCCCGTTTCCGGGAGAAAGGGCCTCCAGAGGCTTACCCGCATGGATGCATCAGGGTCCTCCATGGCCGGATCAAAAATATCCCTGGACCCCACCATAGTTTCAAGGGCCTGGGAGACCGCACCGTAGGCCCGGTCACGGTTCCGGTATACCCTGAACACATCATAGTCCGGGAACATGAGCCGCATGATCTTCTCAAGCCGCCCGTCATACACCGAAGGGTACTCGCTCAACAGGCCCCGGGCAGCCGTGGACTTCAGGCTTTTGAGCAGTCCCTCCTGGCGATGGCCCAGGACTGCCCTGCCGTTGTTCTGAAAGAGGTCAAGATATCGTTTTCCGTACAGGTCATAGAGGCGGTAACCCCGGGCCCGCACAATGATCGGCATTTTATAGGGCTGTATCATAGCATGCTCATCTTACCAGTCATGGGCTGTTTTCTCAAGCGGTGAATAATCGGGAAGGAACTGTTTGGCATGTCCCGTCTCAAACTGCACCGTCACCACCTCTCGGCCCTTTTCCCGGCGTGCCGAAGTAATGTACCCGCTTCCGTAGGAGTCATGGTAAACCCGGTCGCCCACTGAGAACTTGCATGGGTCCTCATCAAGGAACTGTTTACATGCGCTGCTGCCCGGGCTGTGATGCTGATACTGCATCCCCGAAGTCTCCAGGTGCTCCGGGGGAATCTCCCGCAGAAACCGGG
>PWNW01000323.1 GCA_003557605.1 Spirochaetaceae bacterium | reverse complement strand
TCAGGCACACTATGACCGGCTCCTACGGACCGATGACCGCAGAAAACCTTCGCAGGGCACACGCAAAGATCGAATCTCAAACTGCGATTGGGAAAATCACCCTGTTTTTTCCGTAGATCCAAGCTGTCACATCTGCTCCAGGGCTTCAAGCACCGCAGGAACGGTGTTTCTCCAGGTTTCAGGCACCCTTTCACTCATTTCAAAACAGAACCGTCTCCCCTCTGCTTCTTCGGCGAGTCCGCGAATATGGGCAGTCAGTTCTTCAAGGGGGAGCTGAAACCAGTTCAGCGAGGGATGGATCCATAAAAAGGTTTCCGGCCAGGCATTTCTTGCTTCAGCAACACTCATATCGCCCTCTGGGGGCGGGGTCAGCGAGTCTATCTGAAATCCCATCCTGCCGATATCTTCAGATATAAGCCTGATGTTCCCGTCATAATGCACAATCAGTTCCTGGGAAGTATCCCTGAAGAGCTCAAGGATCTTCTCATACACCGGCACCACATGGTCCCGGTATGCCTGAGGCCCCGCAGCATCAATCCCGATATTCTCCCAGAGCTTAACGTACCGTGCCTTGGACCGGGAGATTTCCTGAAACTGATCGATTATCTGGGAGTTCATCATCTCCAGCAGTTCAAAGAGTTCAGAAACTCCGTCTGCGAAATCATAGGAGAACCGTTCCAGCCCGGCATAGTCAATCATGATGCGCTGAAAGGGGGTACGGCCTGCATGGGCAAGAGTGATCCCCCGTTCCTTCAGGTCCTCCTCAGAGGCCAGAAACTGCGTGTCATCCAGTTCATACCGAGAATCTTCAAAAGCCCGCTTCAGGATGGTATAGTCCTCCGGCTTCTTAACTGCATATTCCATCCTCCAGTCAAGCACTCCCCCGCCTGCGCCCAGGTAGTGCTCATGGAGTTCTCCAATGTCAGTTCGGATGAATACATCCCGTCTGGTCATCCCGTCTTGGGTGGTTAGGGTTTCATGCTGTTCGCAGAGGGGATGCTCAGTGCGAGTCACGCTCCTATGCCTGATTTCACCGAGCCCCAGAGCAAACAGCATGTCCCAGTCAACATCCGGATTGGACAGAAATGCGTCATATACCAGATACACCGGATGGGTCACCGGCTTCCCGGACAGGGCTTCGAAAAGCCGGTGACGAATGTTCATGATCCCGGCCTGTCAAACCTTTGGGGTGTCAGCCCGGGAATGTACCGGCATGCTTCCTCAAGGACGTCAGCACAGTGCTCATACACTGCAGAACAATGATGGATGTAGGGTCCCTGCATGATCTCCCGTTCCCATCTCGGCCAGTTGTCGACCTCCATCCACACCCAGGATTCCCTGGTCTCAGGTCCGTCTACCGTTTTACCCTGACCAATACCGAGGCGGTACTCATTTGTCTCTCCGTCAAACCTGCAGACCGTAAGATCTCCATCCTTAAGCCGCATCTTGGGGCTTGAAGGGGGAAGGCCCTTGAGAATCCATGGCGGATAAACCTTCATCTTCTTCACTGAGGGATGGACCAGCTTACGGGGATTGCCTCCATGCCACAGCAAAATGGCGTTGTCATTCTCGGGATGGCGGATCGTAAACTCAGGCAGGAAGGTAGGTTCATCAATACTCTTTGCCGCATCAAGAAGTATGGAACTGACTGCACCGTGAAGGTCAGACTCAGCCCCCACGGGATAGATTTCCTGAAGAAGCATATCGCCGATGCCGAGACCGGCACCAAGTTCCGTCTGCAGGGAGGTGAAGGACTTCACGGAAAATCCGTCAAGGTCATGGTCTTCGGCCATCTGGATCAGCTCATCGCGTTTTGCAAATCCGTATATCAGACCGTCATTGGTTTCAAAAGCATCAGCATCAAGCCAGGTACTGCAGTAGGTACTGAGTTCTTCCTCATACTGCTTCCAGTTAGCTTTTGCCCGGGCCTTCACTGCTCTGATGAAATCGGCCATATCAAAGGGGAGCACCTCAATACCGAATTTCTGCAGCAGTTCGCCTTCGTTGTCGATGGTGGTCCAGAAGAAGTCAACCCTGACGCCTACCTGACCGATCCTCATATTCTTCATGGTCTGGGCAACCCGCACCGCCCTCATAAACCGGTCAAGCCCCTCACGGAACTGGGGATCGTCAACCCGGCAGTTTTCAATATAGGTAAAGGTAACCCCAAGTTTGTAAAGCACCTTGCTGGAAGCAAACATGCCGCAGAGGGTATCGCGGTAGCGTGACCCGTCTTCAAGAGGAGCTTCGTCGCGGGGTCCCCACAGCAGCACCGGAACGTTGAGCTTCTTTGAAATCATTCCTGCTGCTCCCTCGGTACCGAAGTTGCAGTGGGGTATAAAGAGGGCATCTACACCCTTGTTCTTAAAGTGTTCCACCACCGGCCCTACGTCCTTCTGGTGACGAACTATTCCCTGCTGATCAGGCAGCACCTCGTCAATCGTCACATAGGGCACATTCCATGCATCAAGCTTCTTCAGAATTGCTTCTTTCTGTCTAATCGCATCCTCATGAGAAAACACAAACTTGCCGATGGGACAAACCCCCAGCAGCACCTGATTTCTTCGTTTCATGACCTGTTAACTCCTTCTTGTGTAATTATCTTATCGTGAACTTCTGAGAAGCCCTACTGCAGTTTCCACCAGCATATCTCCGGAATCCTCATGAAGCATGGATGTTCCTGCCTCATACCCGCCTTCTGCATAATTCTGAGCAGTACAAGCATATCCGGGAAGTCCTCCGTTGGCAAGTTCAATGACAAAACATTTCGCAGCACCGCTTCTGTACTGAATGGTCTTGCCGAATTCGACAAACACCTCCCCGGGAAGTCCGATAATTCGTGCATCTCCCAGTGCAATCATCTGCACCTCGCAGGGAATTTCGTCAAGCACGGAAATCTTCACTCCCCGCTCTAAAGCATCGGCAAAGGCCCGG
>PWNW01000340.1 GCA_003557605.1 Spirochaetaceae bacterium | reverse complement strand
TGTGTATAATCACTGCGAGAGTGGTGAAATTGGCAGACACGCTAGACTTAGGATCTAGTGCCTTACGGCGTAAGGGTTCAAGTCCCTTCTCTCGCATAAGGGATATGAAGCCTTGCTGTCGGGTTCGCCCCTGTCTATGCGCGAGAGTAGCTCAGCGGTAGAGCTCCACCTTGCCAAGGTGGATGTCGCGGGTTCAATTCCCGTCTCTCGCTAACACGCGTAACGGCGATCCGGATTCCGGGTCGCCTGTTTTTTTTGTGCATATCAGCGTGCTTAGGGGTTGTAGCCGAAATACGCTATCTTTAGTATATTATAAACACTGTAAATCAAAGAGGAAGGAACATGGTATCTGACAAGAAGGTAAAGGAACTCGAAAACTCCACGGTGGAGCTCTCTCTGACAGTAGGAGCTGATGCGGTCAAATCATCCTATGATCAAGTGCTGAAGAAATATATGAAGAGCGCTCATATCAAGGGATTCCGAAAGGGCAAGGTCCCTGCGAAGGTGCTGGAAACAAAATATGGTGAAGCACTGAAGGATGAATCCATGATGAACATCATGGATGAGGCTCTTAAGACAGCCATTGATGAAATTGATGAGAAGCATCGGCCCCTGCCCTACAGCAGTCCGACCCTGCTCAATGAAGAGAATACTTCCCTGGACCTTGACAGCGATTTCACCTTTTCAGTGACCTATGAAGTGTACCCGTCAGTGAGCATTTCCAAGTTCTCGGACTACACCGTAGAAGTTCCTGAGGTTACCGTAACCGAAGATGATATTGTCCCTGAGCTCACCGCCCTGCAGGACCAGAATGCCCTGGTTGCTGAAGCAGACACCCCTGTCCAGGAACAAAGCATCGTCACCGTTACCTTCTGGGAGGTTGATGAAGAGGAAAATGAAGTGCCCGACACCCGGAGGGATGAGTTCACCTTCACCCTAGGTGCAGGATATAACCGGTATCAGATAGATGAAGATATTATCGGAATGAGCAAGGGAGAGATCAAGGTAATCGAGAAAACCTATCCCGAAGACTTCCACGCATCTGATCTGGCGGGTAAGAGCGTGAGACTCCATGTTGAAATTGATGCAGTGAAAAAGCGTGACATACCTGAACTAGATGATGAGTTTGCCCAGGACATCAGTGAGTCCTACAATACCCTTGATGACCTGAAGAACGATATCCGTTCACGCCTGGAAAATGATGTTAAAACACGGATGAAGGACCTCAAACTCGGCAGGATTATTAAGCACATCATAGAAGACCATCCCTTTACCCTGCCCTCCTCCATGGTTGACGCACAGGTGGAGCAGTCCTGGCAGAACTATATCAGGCAGTACCAGATTCCTGAAGAGCAGATGATAAAAATACTGGAAGCGCAGGGGCTGACAAAGGAAAGGTTCACTGAAAATTGGAGAGCTTCTGCTGAATCAACCCTGAAGCATTCGATTATTCTCCAGGAGTTCATCAAGTCACAGGACATTGAGGTCACCGATGAACAGCTAAACGAAGCCTTTTCAAAAGAAATGGAGGATGCACCTGAAGACCTGAGTACTGAGGTAAAGGACTACTACCGGGAAATGCTCAAGGACCGGCTGAAGCAGCAGCAGGCAGCTGAGCTGCTGATCGAGAAAAATACATTTACATCCGGAGCATCCATGGGACTCAGGGATTTCCTTGAAGGAAATGCAGAGGCTGAAGGTTCAGCTGAAGCAGAGGAGGAAGAGAATCAATGAGCAGCCTGGTACCGATAGTCGTTGAGCAGACCGGAGCGGGAGAACGCTCCTATGATATTTTCTCAAGGCTCCTGAAGGAGCGGATTGTGTTTCTCGACGGCGAGATCCACGATGCTATGGCCGATCTTGTGGTGGCCCAGCTGCTGTACCTGGAATCCCAGGACCCTGAACGCGATATTTCTCTTTATATCAATTCACCGGGCGGCAGCGTTACAGCAGGCCTTGCGCTGTATGACACTATGCAGTATATCCGACCGGATATTCAGACCATCTGCATGGGACAGGCTGCGTCGATGGCTGCACTTCTGCTTGCATGCGGTGCAAAAGAAAAGCGGTATGTCCTGCCCTCTTCCCGGGTCCTGATTCATCAGCCCTGGGGCGGAGCACGAGGACAGGCTGCAGATATTACTATTCAGGCGAAGGAAATTCTCCGCCTGAAGAAACTGACGATTACGTATTTTGCTGAACATACCGGCAACAGTGAACAGCAGGTAGCAAAGGACCTGGAACGGGATTATTTCTTTTCAGCACAGGACGCTGTTTCATACGGTCTGGCAGATAAAATACTGGAGCGGGGGTAATATGGCTAAATCGCCGAGAACTGCACAAAAGACTTGTTCATTTTGCGGAAAGCATTCAGAAATGGTAAACCGTCTGATTGCCGGCCCGGGTGTGTATATCTGTGATGAATGCGTCACGGTCTGCAAGTCCATCCTGGATGAAGAAGAACTGTCCCTCTCCGACGGCACCCTTGATGATCTTCCCACACCGAAAGCTATCAAGGAATACCTGGATGAATATGTAGTTGGGCAGGAACAGGCAAAAAAGATTCTTTCTGTAGGGGTGTACAACCATTATAAACGGGTGGTTCACGGAAAATCCATGAGCGATGATGTGGAGCTGGAAAAATCTAATATCCTGATGATCGGCCCCACCGGCACCGGAAAAACCCTGCTGGCAAGGACCCTTGCAAGGAAGCTGAAGGTCCCCTTTGCCATTGCTGATGCCACCACCTTGACTGAGGCGGGGTATGTGGGAGAGGACGTGGAGAACATCCTGCTTAAACTGATACAGAATGCAAACAACAATATTGCAGCTGCCGAGCGGGGAATTGTGTTCATCGACGAAATTGACAAGATAGCAAAGAAGAGCGAGAACGTCTCCATTACCCGTGATGTCTCTGGTGAGGGTGTTCAGCAGGC
>PWNW01000018.1 GCA_003557605.1 Spirochaetaceae bacterium | reverse complement strand
GAAGCTGAAGAGGTGCCCCTGGAATTCCTCAAGAAAACCCGAAAGGAGCCGGGATGTATCTCGTATGACCTGTTCAGGAGCAAGAAAGATATATACCGGAAAGTGAGGACTTCTTCATGTTTTATTCTCCAGGAACGGTGGAGGGGTATGACAGCAATTGAGGAACACCTTGCGTCTGAACATTTTGCGGATTACATGAGCCAGAAGGATGAACTGTTTGACGGTGCATTTGAAGTGTGTGTCAAGATCAGCGAGCCTTCAAAAAACACTGCGGATGCTGCTGAAGGACATGTCAAGCTCGTTGTCTGGATGCACGCAAAGGACGAAAAAACCCAGTCGATCCGCCGGGGAATCCTGGAGATGAAAAAGCGTCTCAAAAAACTTGACGGATGCCTGGCCTATGATGTGTATCAGGGATTCGAGGGGATCTACAGCAGTTCGGTGTTCCTGTCGGACCAGACATGGAAGGATAAAAAGTCCCTCGACACAGCCGTTAAGACTATCCTCACTGACGTGCCCTTTTATTTTGAGGACCTGCAAACTGCCCGGGAAGCTCTGCTGTTTGATATGGCTAGTGAACTTGATTATGATGTACCTGATGCGGTTCCTTTCATTTATGAAAATGCAGTGCTTGGCGACCTTGAGCTTACCGAAGGCCTGAAAAAGATGAATCCTGATTTTGCTGAGTTATGTCTGGAAGCATCGGGGAAGGCCTACGGCACGCCATTGCTGGATCAGCGAATGAAGATATTCTTTGCCCTGGTGGTGGACGTGGTGGAGCAGATCCAGGGCAAGCCCTTTGAGAACCATCTGCAGATGGCACGAAAGAATGGAATTACCAAGGAAGAACTATTCGAAATGCTGTTGCTCCTAACCGTCTATGTGGGGTTCAACAAGGCCGGAGCGTATTACCAGCAGATCAATAAGTTCTACAGTTCATAGGAGGAGCAGACCGGAACTTCAGAATGCTCTGACAGGACGGACTCTCCTGTTTGAATCCTCATTGACTGCAAGTTGAAGTGTAACCACCAGCGTCATACGTTGCAGCTTCATAGGCTGCAAATAATGTATCAGGGTAGTAGAAACTTAGGATCGATGCAGTGTTTTCCGCACCTTGGCCTATGGCTGTTCCATTATTTGGATGCCCGGTATAGGGAGATCAGGCTATGAGCCGGTCTTTTCCAACCGTATTCCAATCATAGAGAGCTGCTTTCAGGTATCTCCATCCGTAGCTGTATGCACCCTTGTCATAGAATACCGTTCCCCCTCCTGGATCTGTACTGCCGATAAGATAATCCCATTGCGCATAGAGCACCACCGGTTCAGAAGCCATGATGATGATGTCTCCTGGTTGAAAGGAATACCCGTTGCCATCTTCTTTGGTGTTCCACCCCGCAAAGGAAAAGCTGGTCCTGTAAAGATCTCCTGCATTATCAAGGACGGTAACTTCTTCGTTCACCAGGTGTGCTGCGGTCGGAGCCGGTACATCTCCGTGGCAGGAGTTATTGCCTTCATATGATACGGAGAAGTAAGTTTTTAATGATTGTAATGTAAGGAATAAAAACAGCCACCTGTCAGATTCGAACTGACGACCCCGAGATTACAAGTCACGTGCTCTGGCCAGCTGAGCTAAGGTGGCGTCTTTCGTGTACCGAACATACATGAAAGACTATGTTTGTGTCAAGCAATTGACCTCTCAGATGTGAAAAACTCCTGGAGCAAAAAATCTAAGAAAATCTATGAGATGATCAGCAGAACATACCAAGGATGAATTTTTTTTCGCAGATGAAAAAACAAGGACAGTCAGGTATTAAGCCGGAATTGTTCACTTTGCATCATCCCCAGCCAAACTTGTATATACACATCAGCATACCTCTGGGCATGCGTGGGTGCTGCCTCTCTTCTGTGGATCTAAAAAAATTACTTTTTAAAAAGAAAATCATACAAAAGTACCAAAGATAACAGCAGAGTCATACCGTATTCCCTTTGCTCCAGGATAGGATAATTGCAATAGGAGGATTCCATGACATATCATACCCTGGCGATTTCACAGCCGAACGAACTGACATTTGGACGTGCGGTACACCCGGTCACGACACCGAGAGGCCTGGTCATAGGAGGGGGGACCGTGTATCCCGAACTGAACTTCACGCTTCCCCCCATGTCCATCACTCCTGACACCCGTGAGGAGGTGCTCACCCACTATCGGGAAATCATCTCGTCTGCCCTAGAACGCGCGGCTGCCCTGTACCAGGAAGGAGTGGTATTTGAATTCGAAACGCTGCCGGAGATGACCCTCGATCCCTCCCTGGGCATTGAAATCGTCTCTATACTCAATGAAGCGTGCGAACAGTATCACCAGTCCCACGGCATACGCGGAGAAATACGGCTGACTCCAAACGACCTGCGGGAGCTGGGAAAGCCTCTGCGCATGCGGTCAGGGAAGTACCTTGATCTCATACTCACACTCTTCGAGGGAGGAGCCCAGGCGGGGGGCAACCTGCTCTCCATTGAGAGCACCGGGGGCAAGGAGCTTTCAGATTACGCCATCATGAACTGCGATATTTCCGCATCACTCTACTCCCTTTCCGTGCTCGGAGTGCGTGACGTGAAGTTTTTATGGGAACATATAACCCGTATTGCCCGCAGTACCGGCACGATAAGCGGCGGTGATACCGCCTGCGGCTTCGGCAATACCGCTATGGTCCTTGCGGACAAACGCTACATACCCCGGGTATTTGCCGCAATCGTGCGTATCCTTACAGTGGTCCGTACCCTTGCAGCTGTTGAGGCTGGGGCGCAGGGCCCCGACAAGGACTGCGGATACGAGGGTCCCTACCTGAAGGCTATTGCCGGCATCCCCATATCCATGGAGGGCCGCAGCTCAGCATGCGCTCATTTCAGCCCGGTAGGGAACATTGCCGGCGCCTGCTGCGACCTG
>PWNW01000282.1 GCA_003557605.1 Spirochaetaceae bacterium | reverse complement strand
TCGCCCAAAGAGGAATCTGGAGTACCCGGTTATCGGGTCCAATCCCACTGTAGAGAGCAGAAGTCCTATGCTTCCTGCCAGTAGTCCCTTCAGAATTGAAGGGCTAATGTAAGCTATTACCCCCAAACCGAAGATAGCAACGGCAAAATATTCACGTGAGCCTAGCCTAATTGCCCACAAGGCAAGCACCGGGGCAAAGAATGTCAGGAATACTGCGCTTATAACCCCGCCTATAAAAGAATACACGCAGCATAAGCCTATGGCGTAGCCGCCTTCTCCTCTGAGCGCCATGGGATGCCCGTCAAGAGTGGTCATGATTGCAGCACCAGTACCTGGTATGTTCAGGAGAGTAGCACCGATGGACCCTCCGAATGTCCCAGCGACATATGTGGGCAGCAGCAGTCCAAATGCCTGCTGGGGGGAAAGTGTATAGGTTAGGGGTATGAGAATAGCCATGGCCATAACACCTGAAAGACCAGGCATGGAACCGACGAAAAGTCCCACCACAGCTCCAACTAATGCCAGCAATAGTACGCTCCCGTCAAGCACAAGCGGAAGTCCCATCCGCAAAATTTCACCTAAGCTGAACATATACCCTCCATCCTGCTAAAACATATGAATCCGAAACATGATGCCGAATATCAGGTAGAATGCTGCCATGGATACCGCCGTGATCAGGAATGAGTATTTCAGTTTTATTTTAAGTACTATTAGTGTGATGAAAAGAAATACTGCACTGGATGGGAGTAGTCCGATATGCCTGAATGCAATGGCATAAAAGATAAACAGTGCAATCATGTACATGTGCAGTCCCGGTTTTATAGTAGTTTGGCTCCCTGTTCCGCTGGACTTCAGACCTTTGGTCACACCAATTATGATAAGAATTGCTGCAAGCAATGTAAGAAGAGATACCACTGCCATGGGAAAGAAAGCGGGGCCTAGCCCCGCTTCCAACCTCTGCAGCGGAATATTTCTTATACGATACCATCCGATTCCTGCTATGATAAGTGATGCGGTTCCAGAAATTGTATCCTTGGTAATCCACCTTGGCAAAGACATTTACATACCTATCCTAAGTTCTCCGCTTCTGTCCATGATGCCACGGAAAAATTCATCTTCTTCATGGAAAAAAACCATACCGTCAACAGGGTCACGGTAAAATGGGCCAAAGCCCTGTTCCTTAATGAATGTTTGGAATGCATCTGAATGATATGCTTCCCGGACAGCATGTGCCAGAATCTCAACCACACTGTCGGGCATGCCTTTCGGTCCCACGAGAGCTCGCCATGGTCCGATAACCATGTCAAATCCGTCTTCCTGGAAGGTAGGAATATCTGGATACGCATCATGTCTTTCAGTAGATGCTACCCCGATCATCTTTACGAGGCCTGAACTCATCAGCGAATCAGCTTCTGAAGGTCCAGCTCCTGCTGCAACGAGCTCTCCCCCGGCAAGTGCTGTCAGCGACAAAGCTGTTCCGCCAAAAGGGACAATTGTTAAATCAATATCAGCGGTTTCCATGAGCGCCTGCCAGGTCCAGTAATACAAAGTACCTGGAGCACCTGCTCCAACCTGAAGACCTGGATTCTTTTTAGCATAGGCTATGAATTCCTGAATATTATCGTAAGGCGCATCCGCCTGAACAGCAATGCCCCAAGCATCACGATTAAATACACCAAGAAGTGTTACATCAGTCATTGGATCCATCCATGTTTCTGATCCCTGGAAATACTTCTGCAGAAACTGGTTTCCTAACAGTGCTCCTAATGTGTATCCGTCAGGACGTTTCACTTCCATTTCCTTGAGTGCTATCAGCCCTCCCCCACCTCCCTTGTTGACAATCACAATCGACTGTCCAAGTATTGGTTCCATATTTCGTGCTAATTGGCGAAAAAGGATATCTGTTCCGCCACCTGCTGCAAATCCGACATAGATTTCTATTGTCTTAGTTGGAAATGCCATTTCCGACTCTCTCTGCCCTGTTGCCCATACAACAGAAACGAGTAACACAAATACTACTCCAGCCATCAATACCTTTTTCATTTTTTTCCTCCTTTATTGCAGCTGCCGCTCTCAGGCGAGCAGTCAGCCATTAAATGAAATGTTATATCTTACAGGCTTTCTTCAAGTGCTATAGCTTCTGCCATAGCACCAGCTATAGATTCATACCTTGATTGAGAATACCGTATGTGTGGACTCCTCGGTACGCCAATATCTATGCCTCGATACGCAAGTGCCGCATGGTAAAATGGCACGGGTATTCCTTCACCAGTGAGTTTACGGAGTTCATTGGCTTTTCGCTGGAGGCTCAGAGCCTCATCAAACTTTTTCTCCTGGGTGAATTGGAAGATCTGGTTTACTAATTTAGGAAACAGGTTCGATAGTCCAGAAACACAACCATGACCGCCACCTACAAGTGCGGGAAGCAGAACAGTCTGCGATCCGATAAGAAATGTGAAATCAGAACGTTTCACCTTTGCCGCACAGTCATAAAAGAATCCGATATTTGCACTGCTGTCCTTGAGTCCTGCCAATCCAATATCGGCAAGTTCAGCCAGCTTATCGGCAGTAAATGATGTGTAGTTTGTATACTTTGGATTGTGATAGAGGAATACCGGTACATTTACCGATTGGAGAATCTGCTTGAAATGCTCAAATACGTTATCGTGATTATGCAGATAGTAGTAAGGCGTCAGACAGGCAATTGCTCTCACACCTATGCTTTCAGCATGCTGAGCTAAATTGATCGTCCTCTTCGTATCCGTTGTTCCAACATGCAGGACCACAGGTATACGTTTACCCACCTCCTCCATGACGATTTCTGCAACCCGTATCCGCTCGCTGTCGTCCATGAGCGGTCCAGACCCGTATGAACCGCAGGGATACAACCCATGCACCTGTGGGATTAAAAACCGTAAGAAAGCCCTCAGTTTCTTTTCGTT
>PWNW01000116.1 GCA_003557605.1 Spirochaetaceae bacterium | reverse complement strand
GTACGGAATCAAGCGCATAATGATTCCCTGCTATCTCATTGGGATGACCGCCATGCTTGCTGCATCCTCTGCAGGATTTTTCAGCGACCATGGCCTAATCCTGTTTTCTGTCGGAGTCTCTGTATATGCCTTTTCCATCACCGTCCATTCTGCCGGCTGGTTTTCTCTGCTGCGGTTCATTGTTCCTGCTGAAAGGCGGGGTGCATTTTTTGGGCGCATCAGGTTTGCCTGGCAGTGGATAATTGTTTTCTTTTTTCTTCTTACCGCCCTGTTTGTCGGGAGGGATGCACCGGTTGTCAGACTGCAGGCAGTCATTGCTGCAGGGACACTGCTGATCATCGGAAGGGCAGCCTACGTTTCGAGGATACCCGAGCGCAGGCTCCGCAGGAGGGTCGCTCCGTTTCGGGTGATGCTCTTCAGCGCCCTTGCAAACAAAAAACTTGCGGGCTACTCTTTCTGCATGTTCACCATGAATTTTCTTATCACCTCGGCGGTTCCCCTTGGGTTTGCCTATCTGAAGTATGAGACTATGGTGACTGATCAGATGATGGTGCTCTTTTCGATGTTCTCGAACACCGCGATGATTATCGGGTTTTATGCTGCGGGGAAGATTATCGACCGCCTGCCGTTACGTATCCTTCTCAAACCTGTGCAGTTCGGGTTTCTGACAGTCTTCGGAATCTTCTTCGCCCTCAGTATTTCCAGTTATGACCTGACAGCCCTCGCGGTGGTGCTCATCTGCGCCGCCGCTGCACTGTACGCATTCAGCACGGTGATCGTAAGTGCCAAGATGATGGGTCTGGTGAAGGAGAACAATGTCAATATATCCATGGCATTCGCCGTGGGAGTATCAAGCGGAGGACTGGGGCTTTCACGGTTTTTCAGCAGTGTAATAGTCGACCGGTACCCGGAAGGCCTTGAGATGTTCGGAACCGCTGTTTCAGCATATCAGGGGTTGTTTCTGCTCTTCGCCCTTGGTCTTCTGCTGTTTACTGCAGTTCCCTATTTTGCAGAGAAAATGAGAACCAGAAAGAAATCGGTGCTGAATCACGTACCGTAAAATCATGCAGGGGGTATGAAATATGAAAGAGAAAAAAGATCCGAAACGCTTTGCGCATCTCACCAAGGATGAGATTCAGCAGGCTGCAGATGATGGAACCGTGCTGCTGCTGCCCTTCGGGCAGACTGAGCAGCACGGGCCCCACCTTCCCGTGGGATGTGATACATTTATTGCAGAACATACGGCGCTCGCCGCTGCTGAAGCATGTGCCGGAGACCCTCCGGTGCTGGTTCTTCCTTCGATTCCCTACGGATACAATCCGAAGAGCCTGCAGCAGTGGCCGTCCTTCCGGGTGAGGTGGGAGACCGCAGTAGGGTACCTTGCCGATATTTGCACCTCCGCAGTTGAAATGGGGTTTGAGAAGCTCATAGTCATTTCAACCCACGGTCCACATGGTGATGCGGCAAAGCTTGCCGCACGTGAGGTGTTTGACCGAACCGGATGCGGAATTGTCATCTCATTTCCCCATGCCATGGCATCAGAAACCTTCAAGGAAATCAGGAAAAGTCCCGTCGGCGGGACCAGTCATGCCGGAGAATATGAGACATCCCTGATGATGCACTTCGGCTTTCCCGTTGATCTCACTGGGCTTGATGATGTCGACCGGGTACGGCACTGCAATAAGTGGGTGGCAGGGGACTTTGTCAATGGTTCCGGCAAGGCCAGCTGGTCAACCTGGGCGCTGCAGATCAGCACCACCGGCGTGTACGGAGATCCTTCTGTCGCCAGTGCATCTACGGGGGAGAAGACCTTCAGCGCCGCAGTCGCAGAATATGTTGATCTGATCCGATATGTGCATTCTGCTGAGATGCCGAAGCAGGATTTTCCGATATACCCCAGGTCCTGGTAAGGAGGTGCGTCATGGGTGATCTGCTTCTGGTTCAGGCCTATCTCGTCGATCCGGTGCAGGGTATCCGGGGATACAGGGATATTATGATATCTCGGGGACGCATAGAGCAGGTTGCTCCGTCCCTCTCGGCCAAGGGGACTGCAAAAACCTTAGACATGAACGGGGCTTTGGTTATCCCCGGTCTGATTGACAGTCATGTGCATGTTGCCGGTCCGATGGACCGGGGATTCACCATGCTTGCAAAGGCTGGGGTGACCACTGCGATCGATTTCTGCGGTCCCGTAGAGAGCGTGCTGCAGAGGATATCCCAGCGGGGAACTCCGGTGAATATCGGAGTGCTTGAGATGATCCGACCGGGACGTAATCTTCCGGAGCATTCCTGGACCCGTCAAGATGTCCGCAGCGCTGTTGAAGATGCACCGGCCCGGGGAGCCCTGGGTGTCAAGGTGCTGGGAGGACACTTCCCCCTTGATGAGCAGACAACCCGTGACATTTTCATTGATGCCAATGACCTGGGGTGCTATGCGGCGTTTCATGCCGGGACCCGGGAGGTGGGCGAACCCTTTTTGGCCTTCAGACAGGCAGTTTCCCTTGCAGAGGGACTGAACCTGCATATTGCCCATATCAACAGCTACTGCAGAGGCCGGTATAAGGGATACATCCAGGAGATGGCCGAGGCCCTTGAAACACTTCAGAAGCATCCGAACATCCATTCAGGTTCCTATCTCTCCAACTATAACGGCACCTTCGGCGGCTGCAGAGACGGGGTGCCCATCAGCGGCGTCACCGTAGGTGAACTGGCAAAAGGCGGGTATGACCAGACTGAAGCGGGCCTTGAACAGGCAGTGCGTGACGGATATGCCCAGGTGTGTGCTGAACAGCCCGATGAGATTGTTCTCACAAGCGGTGAGGAGGGAGTGCGGGCATGGAGGAAACTTCATACTTCCACCATGATCTGCTTTTCCGTCAATCCTGCAGCGAATGCAGTGGCCTTCGCTCTCCATCGGGGGAGTTCCCGGGAATTTACCATTGATGTGCT
>PWNW01000081.1 GCA_003557605.1 Spirochaetaceae bacterium | reverse complement strand
CCGGTCCTGCATGCTGTCGGTATGAACCACATAGATCTCCTGCCGTACCGGCGGTTCCACCACTGGGGGCGGTTCCACCACTGGGGGCTCAACCACTGGGGGTTCAGGTACAGGGGGCTCAGGCTCAGGTTCTACAGGCGGCGGGGGTGGTTCAGGTATATCAGGTGGTGGTGTTGCACAACCGAATAAGAACAGCACTGCTAGTGAAAGAATCAGTGCACCGCCAATTAGTTTGGAAAGGCTTTTCATGTAAACCTCCTTAAGAGTTTTGTTCGTAAGTTGTGTATAGACCGAACACTATAACTATATCACTTCTTTTTAAGAACGTACACTACAACAATGAAAACTTTTAATCTGACAGGGACAATATATGGATTTTTCAATGGATGAATCTTCTTTTCTTAGATGGGTAAGCGGTGTTTTGTGCAATACTGTGTAAACGGCAGGAATCGCAGGATATGAAAAATCAAAAAAATCTGTGGACGGGAAATTTAAAAGATATTAGAATGATTGTTTACTCCTAATCCGCCTAGGAATTCATCAGCAAGGAGGGATGATATCTTGAATACCTATCCAGAATTGTTAGTGTATGCTGCGCATTATGATCCGAAGGAACCGGAGATAATTGACAAAGTGAAGGCAATTTACCATTACCATCCGGAGGATCGGGTTAATACGACCCGCGAACTTACGAAGTACCAGCTGATAGAGAAAATTCAGAAGGGTGCAGATATTAAGACAGGAATCAAGGTAGACGGCATATACAAAGTGGACCATGAAATATATGTCATTACCATCTACGGAATGCCCTATATAAAAATTCATAAGGACCCGGAAACAAAGGATGATCTGGGGAAGCTGGAATCCTATTGATCTTCTTGACTGAATACCTGCTGTAGCTGTAGTGTACATACAGCATTGTTCTGAAGCAGGGGTTCATGAAGAAGTTTGTTCTGTGTGCCGTATTGTTTATTACAACCGGTAATCTTACTGCTGATCAATTCGGCAGCAGCATAACCTTGTCCACATCAGTTTCCTGGGGCCGGGCATATGAGCATGTATACAAAGGAAGCTTCACTGATGATCTGCTCAGTGAGCTGCTTTGGGATATCAGGGCGCTTACCTTTGCTGAAGCAAAAAAAACCCGCTATTTGAATGACTCCCTCCATATGTCATTTTCTCTTTCTTCCCGGACTGCATCAGCATGGGGGACCATGACCGATATGGACTGGATTGGGTCAAGTTCTGAATGGACGCATTTCTCCGAAAGCAAGGCCCTTGTTCATACCGCATCCAGTGCTGATTTCAGAACATCCTGGCGGTATGATGATCCGATTTGGTTTCATGGGGGTCTCAGATATGATTTATTTGAATGGGAAGACAGGGCATATACATATATATATCCTTCGGGTGAAGGATCATTTGATGGCGCACGTGCAATCGACTATCTGCAGATGTATCTGATTCCCTATGGCGGGATATCGTTTCTTCTCTCACAGAATTCCCACACCTTTCAGGCAGGCGCTTCAATAAGCCCTGCTGTCTTTGCCCTGGCAAGAGATTTTCACAGATTAATTTGGGAAGACAGGACATGGGAGGATCGGAAAAGATTTCTTGACTGGTCATTTTTCGGTTTCTATCTGTCCCTTGAAGGTGAGTATTCCCTGAGAGTTTCTGATAATTTTGAGATTACTGCCGGTATAGATGCACGGTTTCTCCCGTCATCACGGGGAAGCAATGCGACCTATACCTATAAGGAGGGTACATCCTTCGATATGACAAAGAATACTGTCGGAATCGGTATGTGGATTGTCCAGCCGAGCATCGGCATCAGGATATCATATCCTGACTGATGACAACGCATGGTATACCGCTTCCTTCCTCTTCAGCATTCCATCATATAATTCACGATATCTTCTGTCAGGGTAAAACACCTTGGGAGGGCTGCTGCGCAGTGCTTCGCTGAAAGCATGCTGATATGAAGAGAAGATCCCAAGCGTCACTGCGGAAGACATCCATGCACCAAGTGCCGTGGCTTCCCAGTTTTTCGGCTGCAGGACCTGCTTCCCCATCATATCTGCCTGGATCTGGTTGAATACTGCAGATTTTGCCATACCTCCGGAAACCTGTACCGTCTCCACCGGCTGGGAAAGCTCTTCCATGATATTGATATTAACAGTTATTTCTGCAGCAATGCCTTCAAGGACAGCTCGTGCTATGTCGCCCCGGGACGTGCTGAGGGTCAGGCCATAGAACAGTCCTGAAGCACCGGGATTCCAATAGGGAGAGCCGCTGCCTTTAAAATGGGGTATCGCCAGCAGACCGCCGGCACCCGGCGGAGAAGACGAGGCTTCCTGATCAAGTTCCTTAAAGGACTGCTGGGGTCCAATGACTTCCCTCAGCCATCGGTAAACCGTCCCTGTTGACAGCATCCCTGCTTCCAGATGGTAGGACCCGGGCACCGATGACGTGGTGCAGAAAATTCTTCTTTTGGGATCCAGGACAGGATGACGGGAATACCCGTTCACATAGGAACCTGTTCCGGTATTGGACACCACCATATTTTCTGAAAGCAGCCCTGAACCGAGAGCAGCGCACTGCTGATCCCCCCCTGCAGTAATTACCGGTATCCCTGCTGGAAGCCCGCATGCTGAAGCCGCTTCACGGGTGAGCTTGCCGGCTTCAGATCCCGGTTCCAGGAGATCACATAAAAGAGACTCCTTGATACCGTAGAGTTCAAGAAGCCGGGGTTCCCATGAACGTGTATATATATTGAGAAGCCCGGTCCTTCCTGCAAGGGATTCATCGGTATAAAACTTTCCTGTGAGGGCATGGATAAACAGATCCTGTATTCCAGCCATTTTATATGTTTTGGCATAGACGTCGGGACAGGCTTCCCTGAACCAGCGCATTTTCAGGGCAGAAAACACCGATGATACTGAAGAACCGGTAAGCTGGTAAATT
>PWNW01000286.1 GCA_003557605.1 Spirochaetaceae bacterium | reverse complement strand
TTGGAACAGAACAATGCAGCAGAGATTTTAACTGGGCAACGGTTAAGACTTTTTGTGTATGAAATTTCTGCAGCACCTCTTTTTCAACTTCAGGAGTAATCATGAAAGCCCTCCTTGTTAAGTATATGTTTATACGAAAAATTATATCATATACTTACCAATTTAGCGAGCTTGAATTGCCTCATGAATACCAATATTTTGCATTCCAAGCTTCGAAAAAGAGGGGCTAGGTTATTGTGATGATTTCATATACTTGATATTTGTTAGAAGATATGATGTTATCTCTTTTTCTAATCGCTATTTGCTTTGGTCCAACCGTTATTTGTGGTCATAGTTTTTTTCTGGGGTATTTTTATTCCCTGAAAAGGGTTGGTTTCAATTATTTTAACCTCGTCGTAGCAGAAGGTGAAAAAACTCTTTAGCGAGTTTATGTTTATTTTATAATTTCCAATAGTTTCTTTAAGCTCTGGATTCCCTTCGCATAAGACCCCTTTACAAGTTCTGTTTTTCCAAAGCTGATCCGACAAATTATGGGCATCATTGCGTGTGATTAACTGTAGATTTTTTTTAGAAAAAAAATCATAAGAAGATGTTGAAATAAACATTTTGATTAATGCATTTGAAATTTTCTTAGCTTGTAAAACACCGTAGTATCTCCCTTGTTTCTGTTGGCTAGTGAGTTTTGGATTCGTTTTCCATTCTAACCATCCTTGATTTTTTAATACCTCAAGAAAGGTTTTCCCGTGGTTATCAGTATCATGCAACTTTTCATCTTGTTGATCTTTAAAGGTGTTAGAAATGAACTTTTCGAAGTTGTCGTCAGAGGCAAAAATTTTATCAACATACGCTTGAGCTTCACGTTTATTTGTAAAATCTGTAGATCTTGTTACTCTTTTTCCATTATAAGTAAAGCGGAAGGAGTATTTACTATCGGTAATAATTTCACCGTTTCTTTGCCTGTGTTCTCTTCTCTTAACTTGTGGTGCTTTTCTTCTTCTAGCCACTTCCTGCTCCACATTATTCAGTATCTCAATCGTTACAATATAATACTAAGTGGGAAAAAAGGCTACAGTAAGGCGTGAAAAAAAGGCTACAGTAGATAAAGAAAATATAAAAAAAATAATAAGAATAAAATAAATATCTGTTATATAAGTAAATATAAAATACTTTTCTACAATTAAGAATTAACAAAGAGGTCTTTTAAGTCCCCTGTGTCTACCATTTCCACCATTCCGGCAATTGTTCTTAGCTATGATTAATTACCTATAATACATAAAAATATATGATTATTTGCAGGTATTTGCCGTCTATGTATAAAAACTGCAGTAATTAATCACATCTATTCAACATTAACCCTACACCACAGTATAACAACAGGAAATCTTTTTCAATATAACATGAGGTTCAAGAACCATTCTTTTTCAAATGAAGCGAATCTCTATGGATATGCGGTATATATATTACTATCCCAAAGAGGGGTGGTTTTGATTCAATTTTTTTGAAAATTTTTTATTTTTTCAATGTAGATATTCTTATTGATGATCGAGAAAAGAATGGAGAAAAAATTTCTCCGGAGAGCTTATGCTTCTTGGGTCAGATTTAAAAATAAGCTGAAGGGTGTGCTGAAATCTTTTTTTGGATTGAAGTTTTTCTCCCTTTCAATAATTCAGCTGTTTAGAATAAAGTGAGATAAAACTATACATGGTGAAAGCTGACAGGTTCAAGAATGTTCCCGGGATGTAGATAATCCCGGGAACAGCTGATATCTACAGTTCCTTTGCTTTTTTCACGATATTCTCCACCGTGAATCCGAACAGAGGAAAAAGCTTGTCTGCAGGTGCTGACTCACCGAAGGAGTTCATGCCGATGACTGCACCGTCGAGGCCGGTGTACTTATGCCAGAAATCTGCAGATGCTGCTTCAACGGCAATGCGTTTTCTGCAGGCTGGTGGAAGCACCGAATCCCGGTAGTCCTGGTCCTGAGCATCAAAGGTGTCAGGGGAGGGCATGGAAACTACTCGGACCTTCACTTCTTCCTGTGCAAGCTCTTCTGCAGCCTTAAGGGCAAGCTGCACCTCAGAGCCTGAGGATAGAATAATAAGATCAGGTTCTTTGTTTCCAGAATCCCAGAGGATGTAGCCTCCCTTGTCAATCAGGGAAACTTGTTCTTCATTTCTTGTAAGCACAGGAAGTCCCTGTCTGGTAAGCAGCAGGGCAGTAGGTCCGTCATGCTTCATCAGTGCCTGTTTCCAAGCTGCTGCAGTTTCCACTGAATCAGCGGGGCGCCAGGTTGACATGTTAGGAGTAGTCCTGAGACTGGCTGCCTGCTCCACCGGCTGATGGGTGGGCCCGTCCTCCCCAACTCCGATTGAGTCATGGGTGTAGACCAGAATCTGCTGCAGCCCCATGAGGGCAGCCATTCGTACGGCATTGCGGGCATACTCCATGAAGATCAGGAACGTTCCGCTGTAGGGTATGAACCCTCCATGGAGACGCATTCCGTTCATCATGGCGGTCATGCCGAATTCACGGACTCCGAAATGAATATAGTTGCCCTGTGCGTCTGAACCGGTAATTGGCTTGGACCCCTTCCATTTAGTCAGGTTAGAGGGAGCCAGGTCCGCAGATCCTCCGATAAGTTCAGGAAGTTCAAGTCCGATCACCTCAAGCACATCCTGGGATGCCTTACGTGTGGCAACGCTCTTTCCCTCCTGCTGGAGGGTTTTTTTGTATGAGTTCACCGCAGCTTCAAGGGTAAGCGGGAGGCTTCCTGATGTTCTGCGCTCAAATTCTTCAGCTTTCTGCGGATAGGCTTTCCGGTACTCCTTGAACATGGCATTCCATGAAGCCTCTGCTCGGGCCCCGTCCTCCAAGGCATTCCATGCATCATAGATATCCTGGGGAACGAAGAAGGGTTCCTCATGTTCCCAGCCCAGGGCCTTTCTTGTCAGGGCAATTTCTTCTTCACCTAGAGGTGCTCCGTGGGTGGATGCGCTTCCTTCCTTATTGGGTGAACCGAATCCGATTTTTGTTTTGCAGATGACTATTGAAGGCCGCTGGAGGTCGCTTTTTGCCTCCTTTAGGGCTTTCTGGAGGGCATCAGCATCATGTCCGTCAACAGGGCCTACTACCTGCCACCCGTAGGATGTGAATCTCTGTGCTGTATCATCGGTGAACCATCCTTCGATGTTTCCGTCGATGGAAATTCCGTTGTCATCATAGAAAACAATGAGTTTTCCCAGGTTGAGGGTTCCTGCCAGGGAGCAGACTTCATGGGAAATACCTTCCATCAGGCATCCGTCACCGGTAAAAGCATAGGTAAAATGATCGACGATGGGAAACCCCTCTTCATTAAAGTGTTCAGCAAGAACCTTTTCAGCAAGGGCCATGCCTGCGGCATTTGCTATTCCCTGTCCCAGCGGTCCGGTGGTGGTCTCTATTCCCGGAATCAAGTGGTTCTCCGGATGTCCCGCTGTTTTTGAATTCAGCTGGCGAAAGTTTTTCAGTTCCTCCAGGGGAAGGTCATATCCTGTGAGATGAAGCAGTGAATACAGGAGCATGGATGCATGCCCGTTTGAGAGAACAAATCTGTCCCTGTCCGTCCACTGCGGGTTGGCAGGATTATGCTTCAGATTCCTTCTCCACAGCACCTCTGCGATATCCGCCATACCCATAGGAGCTCCGGGATGGCCTGAATTTGCCTTCTGCACTCCGTCCATGCTGAGAATGCGGACGGCATCTGCAAGCTTTTTTGTATCCATCAAAATACCCTCTTTAGAAAAAACATTGAGCGGCAGTGCTGCCGCTCTTAGACTATAGTGAAAAAATCTATTTAATGCAAATCGCAGATACTGATGTGAACTAGTTTAGGCAGGTGAAAATTACCTGATTCAGGTAGTTTTCCAGCATTTCCTGCTTTCCGCTGATCTGCTTCGGTGAACCCTGGGCAGCAGCATAGTTTCTCAAGTCAGAAAGGGTCAGTTCACCGGCGGTAAACCGTCTTCCCATGTCAGAATCAAAGGAGCTGTAACGTTTTGTCAGGACATCTTCAAGGATTCCCTGTTCAAGAAGCGCATCAGCTGCAATCAGTCCAAGGGCAAAGGTGTCCATTCCTCCGATATGAGCTATAAAAAGATCTTCAGGATCCGTGGAGTTACGCCTGATTTTTGCATCGAAGTTGAGCCCCCCGGTGCCCAGTCCGCCGTTTTTCAGGATGATGTACATCGCATCGACGGTGTCATAGATATTAGTCGGAAACTGGTCGGTGTCCCAACCGTTATGAGGATCACCCCTGTTTGCATCAACGCTTCCGAGCAGCCCCTCATCAGCTGCGGTCTGCAGATCATGGGCAAAGGTATGGTTTGCAAGGGTTGCGTGGTTGGCTTCAATGTTCAGTTTGAAATCTTTATCGAGTCCCCATTTTTTCAGGAAACCGATCACCGTGGCGGCATCAAAGTCATACTGATGCTTTGTGGGCTCCATGGCCTTGGGTTCAATGAGAAAGGTGCCGGTAAAGCCGATGCTTCTGCCGTAGTCCCTGGCAGTCATGAGAAACCGTGCAAGATGTTCCTGCTCACGTTTCATATCAGTGTTCAGCAGGGTGGAGTACCCCTCCCGTCCTCCCCAGAAGACATAGTTCTCACCGTCGAGCTCAACATTGCTTTCAAGGGCTGCCTTCACCTGAGAAGCGGCATAGGCAAGAACATGAAAATCAGGATTGGTTGCAGCGCCGTTCATGTACCGGGGATGTGAAAACATATTCGCCGTATTCCACAGCAGCTTCACTCCGGTGGTGTTCTGGCGCTCCTTAAGCATCTGGGTTACAATGTTCAGGTTCTCTTCTGTCTCTTCGATGGTGAGTCCTTCGGGAGCGGCATCAATGTCATGGAAACAGTAGTAATCCATGGAAGCCTTGGTGGCAAACTCAAAGCATGCATCAGCTTTCAGCATGGCAGTATGAAGGGGATCATTACCCTTCCACGGATGATCAAGGGTTGAATTCCCGAATGGATCATCACCGGCGGCACAGAAAGAATGCCAGTAGGCCACAGAGAACCGCAGGTGGTCACGCATGGTCTTTCCTCGAATCACGCGGTCGGGATCATAGAACTTAAACGCCAAGGGATTGTCAGAAGACGGTCCCTCATAGGCGATATTCGTAATCCCTGGAAAAAATTCTTTTTCACCAACATAATACTTCATAGTATAACTCCTAATAGTTTGTTTGTTTTACTTGAACAAGGTGCTGAGAGCCTCAACATACTCCTTGTACTCACGGTACCGATTCTCATACACCTCCCGATTTCCCTGTATCGGTTCGATGTCGGGAGCGCCGGTTTTCGGGTTGTGCTCATCAAAGATCTCAGAATATTCCATGAATCCCTTTCTGCCGCATGTGAGTGCCCACAGTGCCTGAAGGGCACTTCCGAAGGCTGCGGTCTCTTCAATGGGAGGTACTTTTACCGGAATTCCAAGGATGTCTGCGGTAATCTGCCTCCATATCGGGCTTTTTGCTCCTCCTCCAGAAATAAATGCGCCTTGGGCTTCAAATTTCTGCTCTTCGAAGGCCTCAAGCCCCATTTTCAGCCCGTAGATTGCGGACTCCAGTGCGGATCTGCTCATGTTCTCCTTGGTGGTGTTCGATCCGGTCATACCGACCATGCATCCCCGTCCCCGGGGAAGGTTCGGGGTCCTTTCTCCATTGAAAAACGGAACGGTAATGACACCGTCTGAGCCAGGAGCAGCCTTTGAGGCAAGCTGGTCAAATTCCTTCACCCCCATTTCAAGCATGGTTCTGTACAGTTCGGTTGCCACCGTGCAGTTCATGGTGCACAGCAGCGGGAGCCAACCTCCGGTGGAGGAGCAGAATGCGGCAAGACGCTTCTTTTCGTCAACAATCGGAAAGCTGCTGTACCCGAACATGGTGCCCGAAGTTCCGAGACTCAAGGCGAGCTTTCCTTCGGTTACCACACCGGTGCCGGCAGCGGACATCATATTATCCCCGCCCCCGGAGGATACGGGAATTCCCGAAGGTATGCCGAGAAATGACGCGGCTTCTTCAGAGACCTGGCCGCCAATTTCATGAGCTTCGATCAGCGGCGGAAGGGCCTCCATAAGTCTGCCGGAATCATCAATGCATCGTACCAGTTCTTCATGCCAGCACCTGTCTCGAACATTGAGCATCGCAGTTCCTGAAGCGTCTCCATACTCCATCCATGGAGAGCCGGTAAGAAAGAAGTTGAGATAATCATGGGGAAGCATCACCCATCGCATCTGTTCATAAAGATCAGGGTGATTCTGCCTGAATGCCAGTATTTTTGGGGCGGTATACCCGGTGAGCACCAGGTTTCCCAGTTCATCGAGAAGGCGCTGATCCCCTCCGAAGGTTTCAGTGATTTGGTCTGCCTGGGGCACTGTTGAGGTGTCGCACCACAGCTTCACCGGGGTGAGCACCGTACCGCCGGCATCAACAGGAACAAACCCGTGCTGCTGCCCCGAAACACCTATCGCCTCAATGGAGGCTTTCACTTGAGGGTCTATCTGGTCAAAGCAGTTTTTCAAAGCTTCGGTCCACCAGCTGCTTTCCTGCTCCCGGGTCCCGTCATCACGGCTGATCATGTCATGGGGTGCTGAGACTAATGCGACAATGCTTCTGTTTTGATAATCATATACGAGCACCTTGGTGCTTTGGGTGCCGTTATCTATACCTGCAACACATTTCATCTGTAACTCCCTTACTGCGTGTTACTCATATATTAATACCGTCGGCGCGGAAATCATATGGATATTTTTGATATTCCATATATATTATTGACCTTGAAATACCATATTCATCATAAAAAACTGTAATCATACTGCAGATGGGCACATGTTTGCAATAAATTACCCTGGACAGAGCCCTTTCGGCATATATATAATTGACCTAATGAAAATCTGCGACGTTGTCTTTATCTATCAGCTGAAAACCCGACGGGAGCTTGACTGGCACGGCCGCCGTCACAGTCATGGGGAAGAGGAGTATGAGTTTCATTATTTTCTTCAGGGGGACGGGACATTCGTCAATGACGGCACCACCCATGTGATACAGAAGGGGTCCCTGTTTCTCTCCCTTCCAGGGAAGGTCCACCGAATCCAGGCAACCGACAGAAATCGGCCAATTTCATACTATGCCGTGCTCTTTCAGCCTGATGAAGGGGACAGTGAGCTGAAGCAGCTGCTGGATGTTCACTTTGCACCTCAAAACGGAAGGGGGATCGGGACCGGATACCGCTTTTTCTTTGAGCAGATCAAGGAGCACGGCATGTCCCCTTCGCAGTATCTGCGGCGTTCAGCGGAGCATCAGCTGGTCTCTTTTCTCTATTCCCAGGCCGGCGGTGCTGACGCAGCCCAGTTCAGCGATGAGGGGAATTATCATATAGAGAAGGCACTGAAGATTATGCAGGGGATGGTGTTTGATCACCTGAGTTTGGGTGATCTGGCCTCGTATCTCGGTCTTGATCCCTCCTATCTGGCAAGGCTGTTCCGCAAGAAAATGCAGGTTTCACCGATGAAGTACTATACGAAGCTCAAAATTGAGGCAGCATCATCCATGCTGATCAATACTGATGCACGGATGTGCGAGATTTCCGAGAAGCTGTGCTTCAGCAGCGAGTTTCACCTCAGCAGGGTCTTCAAACAGCATACCGGGTATGCTCCGACCCAGTACCGGAAGGTCTATGCGCAGCATCTGGTTTGATTTGCTTTTTTCCCTCTGCAGCAGTATAGTAAAAACATGAAAGAAAACGCACATTCAGTTACCAGGACAGGAACACTCCTGCACCGGATTGATCCGGTTATCGCAGGACGATGGAGCTCCCGGGCGATTGATCCTGACCGGGAAGTCCCTGCTGAGACGGTTGACCTACTGCTTGAGGCAGCTAGGTGGGCACCTTCGGCGTTCAACAACCAGCCGTGGAAGTTTCTTGTACTCACTTCCCGGGACCCGGAATCCCTGCAGAAGGGGAGGGATGCCCTGCTGCCTGGAAATGCCTGGGCCCTCAATGCACCGGTGCTTATCTACACCATGGCATACAAATCATACCGAGGAAAGGACCGGGAAAACTGGAGACGGGGATATGAGACGGGAATGGCTGCAGTTTCCATGGCATTTCAGGCGGTCCATGAAGGGCTGGTGTTTCATCAGATGGCCGGGTTCAGTGCCGATGTCCTGAAGGAGTCCTTTGGAATCAGTGACACCTATGATGTGTTTACCGCTATAGCTGCGGGGTATCCCGGAAGGGAGGATCTGCTGGATGAAAAAGCCCTGGCAGGAGAGACCGCAGAGCGGATACGGCTGGACCCTGAAAAGATCATCTGCCGAGGTTCCTGGGAAAACTGACGGCTATCGGTTGAACAGTGCGTCTGCTCCCATGGGGACCAGTATGCCGACTGCTGTGCCGAGGAGAAACCCTGCTATCACATCTGTAGGGTAGTGCCGTCTCATCAGAACCCGGCCGGCTGCTGAGGTCCCCTGAAGAGGGATTGATGCGTAGATATATCCCGGATGATATGTTTCACGGGTTTGGTTCATATAGAGCAGAAATCCGAAGGAAACAGCCGCTCCAGCAGCATGTCCGGAGGGAAACGAACGGTCTCCTCCGTCTGGGCGGGTTCTGCCGAAGATACGTTTAAAAAGTTCCTTTGAGCCGTGGGCTACTGCAAGACTTGTCCCGTACAGTGCCGCATCATACCAGGGGTCATCTGACATGAGTATGGGGACAGCCGGCAGTGCAATAGCTGAGTACACAGCAACCGTATTCAGCACCGATATATCAGCGGGATTATCCGGTATAAACCGTATTTCCCATGCATCAATTGCCTTCCATCCGGCACATACGGGCATGAAGGAGCACAGCAGAAGTACAGTCAGCAGGCTACTTCGTCTGATCACTCTCTTCTTCCTCGTCTTTCTGGTCAAACATTTCAAGCATCCGGTCAGGGACAATCTTCTTTACGAAGGGATGAAATCCCAGATACATTTTATCAAGTTCTTCTTCGCTTTCACGAAGGGCAAGCTGCCATGCAGGGGCAAATCCCGGGGCCTTAAGGGACATGATCTCCACTGCACGGTGATATACCTGCAGCTGCGCCATCTCCTTCCGGTTCGGTTTCTGGCTGAATGCCCGGAGACTGATTCTGAGGTTTTCATTCTGTTTCTTCAGGATTTCTATATCGGAGCGAAGCTTGGTAATGGACTCATATTCCATGTCCATTTTCTGGGACACCATATTTTTTATTTTCAGCATTTCCCGTTTATGGCGTCGCTTCAGCCTCAGGTTAGCGATGACAGCCAGAATAAACAGCAGCAGGCCGATTCCGAGGCCGATTAAAAACAGTTCCATATACGCATCACTCCTATAGAGGTGAGTATATCATAAAAGGCAATGGGCCGTACAGCGAATCACAGAGAAAAGAGCCGTGCGCAGGCCTCCAGTGTCGGCTCCACCGGCTTCGGCATTTCTATCCTGCTGGAGAATACATCCATGTCCTTGAACCCGGACCCGGTGATCAGCACGGCTATCTGCACCTCCTCCCCGTAAGTGTCCAGAAGCATGGGAGCATCAGAAACGACACCGGCCCATCCGGCAGCTGCGGCGGGTTCAGCAAAGATCCCTGCCTTGGAAGCCAGCTCAAGCTGGGCTTCAAGAATTCGCTGGTCCGAAACTACGGTGCACCATCCGCCGCTCTCCTTGAGCGCCTTCAGCGCATATCTGCCTCCGGCGGGGGATGCCACAGAAATGGAATCAGCAATGGTGGATGATGTCTTCAAATTTGTCGGCGTTGAGGTGCTCCATGCCCTGCTTACAGCATCGCTCTTTTCAGACTGTACGCATACCAGCTTGGGAATACTGCGGGTGATCCCTGCATCCCTGAGGTCAGCAAATCCCTTATAGATGCCGGAGTAAATCACTCCGTCACCGACAGGGATATAGACGATATCGGGGATGCGGTTCCCAAACTGATGGTACAGTTCAACAGCACAGCTCTTTTTCCCTTCAACGGTCATGGGGTTGTATGCAGTATTTCTGTTGATGCCTCCGAACTGCTCGGTGAATGCTATGGATAACTGGAATGCCTGGTCATAGGTTCCGGCAACAGGAACCACAGATGCTCCGAAAATCACCGACTGCATCAGCTTGTTCTTCGGGGCTGTTTCGGGAACGAAGAGCACCACCTCAAGACCGAAGGCCGCACCTGCGCAGGCCATTGCGGATCCCGCATTTCCCGTAGATGACACGGTAATTCGTGTTTCCTGATGCACCATGGCCTGCCCTGCAATAAGCAGTGACGCCCGGTCCTTATATGATCCGGAGGGATTGAGGGAATCCATCTTAAAGAACAGATTCTTCAGCCCGTACTCCCTGCACAGAGCATGGGAGCGGGCAAGGGGAGTGTTCCCCACAGGATAGGCTTCGCTGCGGGGAACTGCAAAGGGGTAAAAGTCCTCTGCGTTGACTGCCGTGTTTGAGTCGATGTGGGAAAAATCCAGAACTGTCTCAAGCAGTCCTTTCTGAAATTCCCCGGAAACAGCATCTTCTCTGCATCGTGAACAGAGATACCGTACCGTATCTCCCGGATACTCGGTTCCGCAGTCAATACATCGATAGAAATACCCCATGTCTTTAACTCCTGTTAGGTGTTTATCAGACCTGTTTCAGCATTAAATGCATCAATGAGCCGGTCAATCTTACCGGTGAGCTGCTGTATGCTGGTCCAGTATGTTCTGTCGTACCACTGTGCGTTAATCTCTTCATAGGTCTTTCCCTGCTGCTCAACCCAGGTGTAGTACTTCAGATTATGAATTCTCAGTTTTTCATAATAGGAAAGCTCAAGGGCATGATCAGCACCCTGTCCCAGGATTGAACGATGAAAGGCCGCTGCGGCATCTTCTCTTCGGTATTCTCCTCTGGTGCTGTTCATCTCCTCAAGTCGTGATGTATACATATCCATGGAGTCGGTGAGGACCGTGATGATTACGTCATGCTCATCCATTTCATAGTATTTCGCCATCTTGACTGCTCCCAGGAGATTGCCCGCTCCGGAGATTCCCATGTAGTGGAGCACGTCAACAGTCTCTGCCGGAACTCCCTGGTCCATAAGGTACTGTTTTCCGAGGTCTTGGTTAAACAGCCGTACCAGGTCCATGCAGTCATTGTCGTCCACAGCAACTACCATGTCGGTGTTCCTTACATTATGGACCCAGGGAACATGTTTGTCGCCGATGCCTTCAATCCGGTGATCTCCGAACCCGTTTCGCAGCAGCGTGGGGCATTGGATTGCCTCCCCGGCGGCAGCACGGAGATTGGGATAGATCTTCTTCAGGCTGTCGGCTGCACCGATGGTGCCGGCAGATCCGGTTGCAGTTACGTATCCGCTGACGTGTTCAGGATTAATGCCCTCTGCAGATATCATCTGTTTAATTGCTGAAGCGGTCACTTCATAGTGCCAAAGATAATTGCCGAACTGGTCAAACTGATTGAAGATGACCACATCATCTCCCCGTTCTGCATTGAGTTCATGACATTTATCGAAGATTTCCTTTACATTGCTTTCCGTCCCGACGGTGGCTATGATTTCCCCGGCAACGTTTTTCAGCCAGTCAAACCGTTCTCTGCTCATCCCTTCAGGAAGTATTGCGATGGAATCGCATCCCAGCAGTGCAGAGTTGTAAGCTCCTCCCCGGCAGTAGTTCCCGGTGGAGGG
>PWNW01000030.1 GCA_003557605.1 Spirochaetaceae bacterium | reverse complement strand
ATTTCCTACAATATTGCCTGGTATGAGCAGAAGGCAGTGATTGTCCTGCTGGCGCTTCTGTACCTTGGAGTCAAAGATATACATCTGGGACCTACCCTGCCGGCATTCCTTTCTCCCCATGTTGCCCAGATCCTGAAGGACACCTTCGGGATTGCAGGCATCGGGGAAGCCGAGGACGATATTAAGCTCTTTATGGGCGCCTAGCTGCTTCAGTCCCGGGGTTGTCCCCGGGACTGCCTGCTGTCAGATTTTTATAGACTTGAAAAAGCTTCTTTACAACGTCCTCCCAGTGAATATAGATAGACTCCCTGGCACCCCTGCCGGCGGCTTCTCTTTTTTCCGGATTACTCGTAATCTCCTCCAGCTTTTTCGTAAATTCAGTCGCGGTGTTTTCTGCGAGAAACCCGTTTATTCCATCCTCAATCAAGTCTGCGGTGACCGAACCGCTTACGACCACTGAAGGAATAGAGAATGCAGCAGCTTCCCTCATAGTAAGGGAGGCTGTGTCATAGAGAGAAGGAAAGACGAGAAGATCAGAAACAGCATAGAGGGACTGGAGTATTCTCCTGTTTTGAATTTCCCCGAGAAACTGTACCTCCGATGACAGTTTCAGGGATGCTGCCAATGAGATGATTGCTTTTTTATCGGGCCCTGATCCTGCAAAGAGCATTTGAAATGTAATCTTCTTGTTTTTCAGTCTTTTCAGGCTTTCGAGAATCAGACGGGGATTTTTTTCCCATCGGTGCTGTCCTACAAAGAGCAAGGTGCAGATGTCCTTTTTGATGTCGAATGAATTATATCCCTCATCTTTGAGGGCCATCAGCTGCTCCGGGGACGGAATGCGCATGTCCGTACCATTGGGAATATGGATTGTTTTTCCTTGGTACCCATACGTTCTCAGGACATCCACAGCCCTGGTGCTTGGAACAAGCACTGCATCACAGGTATCATAATATGAAGCGATATGGTCCAGTACGGAATTAATAATTATTCGGGAGGAGAAATGCTTAGCAAGGTCTTCATGATACTGGGTGTGAAATGTAGAGACAAGGGGGATCTTTCGCATCCGCGATACCCGTAAGGCGATATCTCCTGCGATGAAGGGTGTGTGGCTGTGAACTAAGGAGAATGGGATTTTCCGCAGGGTGCTGAGGAACGATGCATCAAGGTGGGCAAGACCGATCCGGTAAGGATGGGACCCTGGAATTGGGATTGAACTGTACCTAATATAGAATTCAGGATCATCGGTCTTGCCGGGGCACTTCGGACCAATCAGATAAGACCTTCCGAAGGATCTGTTGATCACCTCGGCATAATGATGTGCCGTTTGTGCAACACCATCTAGAATTGGAGGAACAGCATCACTGAATTGTCCTGTTATCAAAGAAGTGTGAGGTTCCATAGGCCCTCCTACTCCTGATATAATCCCTTAGTAGGGACAAGTCAATAGGAAGAGGCAATGGATGACAAGGAAATAGGAACTGAAGAGCAGCAAAGGTATCGTGAACAGCAGCAGAAGCAGTTTTATGCTTCATTCATCGACAGGAACACCCCGTCACACGCAGGCGGGGAGCAGGCGTCACTGCCCGGGCCTGACCAGTATGATCGGCCGAAGATGAATGCGGCCCAACAGGTATTTCTTGAGCAGTTTCAGCAGTACTGCAGCACCCTTGATGCCCATATTGAACGTATGCCCCAACCTGATCTTTCCAACTGCAAAGTGGATTATGTGCAGATGCTTAACCGGGAGCAGCTTGCAGCTGTTACCTGGAATACAGGACCGCTTTTAGTCATTGCCGGGGCAGGTACCGGAAAGACCTGGGTCATCTGCTGCCGCACAGCCTACCTGATAGAACAGGGAATTCCACCTGAGCAGATCCTTCTGCTGACCTTTACCCGGAAAGCTGCGCGGGAGATGATTGACCGTACTGCGGTGCTGCTCCAAAGTTCAGGAAGTACTGCAGACATCCATGGAGGAACGTTTCACGGATTTGCCAACCATATGCTCAGGCGCTATGCGGACCTGATCGGTATAGACAGGAACTACACCATTCTCGACAGCATTGATTCCCAGGATGTGATCTCGCTTATCAGGGATGAAATGAAAATTACCCGGAAGAAAGGCTCTCCGGTACCGAAAAGTTCTGTAATATCAACGGTGATATCACGTGCACGAAGCTGTGATATCACCATAAAAGAGGTGATCCTCAAGGAATATGACTACCTTGAGCCCTACTGTGAAGACATCCGCATGATCAGCACAATTTTTCGTGAATACAAACAGTCCCATCGCCAGATGGACTATGATGATCTGCTTGAGGTGTTTTATCATGCTCTAAAGACCCATGGGCAGTTCAGGAAAAAGGTGAACAGCATATATCGATATATCATCATTGATGAGTTCCAGGATACCAACCTGATTCAGGGAAAACTTGTAGAACTGCTTGCCGGTGAAGAAAAACAGGTTATGGCGGTGGGTGATGATGCTCAGTCAATCTATGCCTTCAGGGGGGCGCGGCATGAAAATATTCTCCGGTTTCCTGCAGTGTTTCCCGAATGCGGGATTATCAAGATTCAGCAGAACTACCGAAGCAGCAGGGAAATTCTTGCTTATACCAACCGCATCATCGAATCTATGGTATTCGGATACAGAAAAATACTGTCCTCCGAAATTCCCGGTGACCAAAAACCTGAGGTAAGGAGGTTTTTCTATCAGCAGGATGAGGCTTCCTGGATCTGTTCAAGAATTGAACAGATTAGGGAGAAGGGAACAGAGCTTTCCCGGATTGCGGTGCTCTTCCGTTCCCAATATCTTTCAAATTACATACAGGCAGAAATGCTCAAGCGCCGTATTCCCTTTACCGTCTACGGGGGGCTGAAGTTTGTGGAACGCCGCCATATTAAGGATATGCTTGCATATCTGCGCATAGCCCTCAATTCCCTTGATGCGGCAGCATGGAACCGCATTTTGCGCCTTCTGCCTGACATTGGCACAGTACGGGCAAGTCTTGTAATACAGACTATTATGCAGAACGGGGGGACCTTCAGCAGTTCATCCTTTTCCGGGTATTCGTTTTCTTCACGCTTAAAAGAGCTTGAAGTGCTTCTCAGCACACTGCGAAATGACACTATGCCGCTTCAGGACCGTATCTTGAAACTTAAACAGTATTACCTGCCGCTGATGAAGACACACTGCTCAGACTACTTGAGTCGGATTCCTGACCTTGATGTGCTGGCGGTGCTCGGAGGTTCAGGGGATTCCCTGGAGGTTTTTCTTTCAGATCTTGCGTTGGATCCTCCAGGAAGTACTTTTCAGGAGGCGGAGTATGGAGAAGAGGGCCAGAAGGAACATGTAGTCCTTTCAACCATTCATTCAGCCAAGGGGCTTGAGTGGGACCATGTGTTCATTGCAGCCATGCTTGACGGAGTATTTCCAGATGCACGTTCACTTCTTAATATTGAAGAACTGGAAGAGGAGAGAAGGATGTTTTATGTTGCTTGCACCCGGGCAAAACGAGAACTGGTTCTCACATTCCCCTCATATATTCAGTCCTATTCCCGGTATTTTTCCCTTCCTTCCAGATTCTTGTCAGAAAACAGGAAGGATCTTTTTCGGTTCTTCATCGAGGAAAGGGAGCAGAAGATTCACTATTTATGATACAATGCCCTATGGAACGGATGCAGGTACCGATGAGAGTCGTTTTTTACATAACCGTGCCGCTCATCATGATTCTTGGAAGCTGCATAGTCAGACCTATTATGGAATTCAGCTATGATATCTCCGATGATCCTCAGGAGCTCAGGTATATATTTCAGGACCCTGAGGGGGTTTATCTTTCCACCCTTAGGGAAGACTACCAGCTGCTTTCCCGTACTGCAGTGGCCGGTTCCGACCTGCAGCGCGCAGCAGTACTGGCTGCCTGGGTCCATGGGTTATGGGAACACGACGGAGAATCTGCAGCATCCAAACAGGATCCGCTGACAATTCTCTGGGAAGCTGAAGAAGGCGGAAAATTTCGAGCGATTGAGTATGCAGTAGTGCTCAGCGGCGCGCTGCAGGCTGTTGCTGTTCCCTCACGGTTCATCAACCTGCATGGTAAGGATATTGAGGAGACAACTGTTTCCCATGTGGTAGTTGAAGCATATATGAGGGACCTGCAGAAATGGGTGGTCATTGACCCCCGATGGAACCGCATCCCGATGTATCAGGGGAGTCCGCTGAATGCCTTTGAGCTGCAGAGCATCATGAGCAAGGACCCGCGCAGCATTACGTTTTTTCAAACTGACCGTGACCGGTCATATATCAGGTGGATCCGGCAGTACCTGTACTACATGCATACAAATCAGGACAGCAGGCTTAATGTTGAGTCCTATGCATTTAAGAACCTAATGCTTGTTCCAACTAATCTTCCCATACCGGGTTACTACAGTCCATATCATAGAAATCGTGGGTTTGAGCTTTCCCTGTCAGCTTCGATTACCCATGATCCAAATTACTTTTATGGAACTCCAATTATTCTCTTTGATGATGAAGCTGAAGCCGCAGGACTTTAGCGTTTTGGGATTTGAGATTTCTGTATGGAAAATTTTTTCGATAGATAATCCATAACACGGGTAGTGCGTTTTTTCATCACCGTAACTGCATCTGGGGTAAGAAGCGACTCCTGTGAGGGAAGCTCAGGCGGCAGCGGGGATTCTCCCTGTGCAGAAAGCTGGCGCTTCGGAGGACGGATCTGTATCGTTCCCATGGGAGTAGATGCGGTAATGATCTGTTTCCGTTTTGACGCAGCGGGACTGTCGAGTGTGAACGTCTCTGCAATTGTCTGGTATTCAAGCTTTGACCGGATGTGTTCAATCTTCTCCAGTTCAAAGGTTTTTAAGCGGGCTGCTTTATGCTGAGCTCTCCGCTGCCTTTTCAGTGTCTTTGAAGGAGGCTCCTGAAGCAGGCGCAGTGAGCGGGTGAGCACCGTATCAAGCTTTGACTCAAGGAACACTCCCTTTTTAACATGGTATGCCAAAACAAATGAAGCTGCCAGGATAATGGCAATGCCGTCAAAGGCTGTATCAACTGCATCCTGGTACATTCCCCAGCTCCAGTTATGGAGAAACCGGGTTTTTGCCCGATACAGAAAAAGACGGATCAGGCTGAAAATTATGAGAAAAAGCACGCTCAACTGGGGAACAGTAATGTTTGCATCAATTAAAAAAGCAAGTCGTGAGAGAATCAGTACGATCAGCGCTGTTCCGGTCATCTCCGCAAGGAGGAGCAGAGCCGCTGCGGTTCTGAATACCTTAGGTGAGGTACGGGTTTTATTTATTTTTTCTGTAAGAGTCCTCTGAATCACTGCAAACCGTTTTTCAATAGTATGTTTTCGTTTCCGGTTTCTGAAGGTACCGGCATAGGAAGCAATTTTTTCCTTCAGCTGTTTTGTAAAGGCACTGCTGATAAGCTGCTGAAGGGTTTCAGCAGCATAGGTGAATGCCCAGCTGACATTGTACCGTTCCTGTTTCTGGTGGATGTCAGTCAGCTCCCGATAGGCCTTTTCCGCATGCTTGAGAATATGTTCAAAGGGGGTAATAACCCGAGAAACATCAAGCTGACTGTCGATTGCTGTGATTTCCTGAAGGATTTTTTCCCGCGTGTCAAAGGCCTTCATAGCTTCTGCATATCACAAAGGTATAGTATTTGCAAGCTTCTCTCTTGCGGGCTATAATGAGTCAGGAGGATGCCGTGTATCGGATAATCACTGTTGAGACCACAGAACGTGAGCAGCTGGTAGATGTGACTGCCCGGGTGGAATCTGCAGTTGAGGAATCAGGCATTCAGTCGGGCCTTGTTTCTGTCTATGTAAAGGGCGCTACTGCAGGAATCATGATTCAGGAAAACTGGGATGACAGCGTCCAGACCGATATGATATCACTGTTGAGAAAAATGATACCACAAGGAGTGTGGAAACACGACTTCCAGGACAATAACGGTGATGCACATCTGAAATCAGGGATTATCGGACCAGGAGAGGTGATTCCGCTGATTGACGGTGAGCTTGGGCTCTCCACGTGGCAGAATATTTTTCTTTGTGAATTCGACGGTCCGAGACGGGAGCGATGGATTGTAATCACCATTATGGAAGATACATCCCAAAGGGAACAGCATGACTCGGCGAATCAGAAAAGCTGAAGTGTACATGTATTGTTAGAAAGATACTGTTCAAAGACATATAAGGAAACATTGAGCTATGAAACGATTGGTCTGCATACTGCTTCTGGCTTCTTTTATGCTGTCAGCTTCTGATTGGGGTGATCCGCTCTTTCTTGCCGATGAACCGATTGTATATGGGCATGACAGATTTACATCACGAATATCTGAGCTTTCAGAGCACCGGGCTCCTCTTGGCCTGGTGCTGTCCGGAGGGTCCGCCAGAGCTTTTTCTCACATTGGAGTATTAGAGTATCTGGAAAGCATCGGCATTGTCCCTGATTTTATTGTCTCCAATTCCATGGGGTCCATTGTGGGGCTTCTCTATGGAGCGGGATTCTCACCGGACCAGATATTCCGTCTTATCAGCGGATTTGCAGGAAACGATCTGTTTTCCCTGGTTCTGCCGATACAAGGAGGTCTGCTTGATGCATCGGGGTTTTTGAGCCTTATTGCACTTGGTGCAGGAGACCTGAGAGTTGAAGATCTTCATATTCCCGTGCTGGTGCTGTCAGAGGACTTGAAAACAAAGCGGCCAGTATACATTTCTGAAGGAGATTTCATCCAAGTGATGAAGGCCTCCTATGCGCTTCCTGTATACTTTAATCCAGTAAGGTATCAGGACCATTTGCTGATTGACGGGGGGATCACCAACCTGGTACCCATCGCAGCAGGAAAATCCTACGCTGACGCACTGATTGTCTCAACCGCATTTTATCAGAATCCAAACCTCAATCTGCGTAATCCCCTGACGGTCCTTAATGTTGCCATAGATATCGGAAAGACCCGGCAGGGGATTGTTGAAATGAAGGAGAACGAGCATATACTGATACGTTCTGATGTAGAGCACTTCTCTTTTATGGATTTTGATCAGATTGAAGCGATCAGATTGGCAGGATTTGATTCAGCTGAGCAGCAGATAGACCTGGAAGAATTTCCTCTGAAGTATTCAGTGTCTTCCGGTGACATGGGGGTCACGGAAGAGCTGATGTTTCTCAGAGAGCAGTATGAGCAGCGTATCAGTGAAATACCGACCCGGATCAGCCAGCATGGAGAAATACCCAGGAAGGACGCTGTGTTTCGTCTTCGACCGGTTCTGGAATTATACGGTCAACCCTCATCTCGGCTCTATCTTCGTGATGAAGCAGCAGCAGTGCTTTCTGCAGAGCTGTTCTATCAAAGTTTCAGGACCGGGATTTTCGGTGGAGGTATGTGGGATTTCACCAAGGGAGATATCTATGCCGCTGCCGGAGCTGAGGCATCATTGTTTCTTGGTCCTTTTTTATCAATACATACTGGTGTGCAGTATCATGCAGAAAGCCGTATCTACGGATACGGTACCGCAGAGGGATACTTTCAGGCAGCTCCTGGACTTCGTCTGCATGCAGGAGGAGGCATTGAAACCCAGCAGGACTGGATTTCGAAAGCAGGCTTGACCCTGGTTACAGGATGGACAGGCCTGCAGGCAGAGCTGCCCTGGAATCTTATGGTAAGCAAAGAAGCGGGAGGGCAGCTTAGGGATTTCTCAGAGACCCACCTTTTCGGGGAAGCCGGTCTGAACTGGGGAATTGTCCCGGAAATCAGTCTGGAGCAGCGGCTTCTCTGGAAATACGGCCTTGACGGTTCCCAGGTCCCTCTCTACAGCAGAGATGATATTCGTACAACGGGGGTTAGCCCGGATGACCGGATGACAGTGCATACATTTCGCGGTGTGTATCATATTAAGCAGTTTCGTCCTTCCTTTGGGGAAATTATTATCCTTAAGGATGTGCATGCCGGGGTGTACGGAGAACTGGGATTCTATGACGTCACAGCCTGGTCAGCGGGAATTACAGCTGGAGCACGGCTCTCTCTGATAGGACTTGAGGAGCTTTCTTTTCGTGTAGAACTCGGGTATGATTCGTCCCGGCAGTCTGCCGGCCTGTTCTTTACTTTGAATCCCTAGGAGGAACACATGAAATCATGGTACCCTGAAGATGTTTTGACCTTCTGCCCGTCATGCGGAACCAGGGGGTTTGAGCCCTCTGACAGAACTCAGCAGCCGATTATGCACCTTCACTGCAGTTCCTGCGGATTCGGTTTGTTCATCAATGCTGCGGCAAGTGTGGTGGTTCTGATCGAAAAGCAGCCTGGACTACTGCTTATGACCCGAAGGCTCAAGGAACCTGAACAAGGAACCCTGGACCTGCCTGGCGGGTTTATTGATCCGGGAGAACGTGCAGAGGATGCAGCGGCAAGGGAAGTCTTTGAGGAATGCGGTCTCAGGGTAAGGGACCTCAAACTGCAGAACAGGACATACTGCAACCAATACCGGTACGGTGGTCTTACGTATTACACTCTTGATCTAGTCTTTACCTGCTCAGCTGAAAACTGGGATGAACTGTCTGAGGACGGAAATGAGGTTGAAACGCTGCTCATACAGAAGGAACACATCAACCCTTCGGATGTGGGGTTTGTCTCTGTGAGAAACATCGTTTTAGATTATCTGCAAGGCCGCATTTTTACATGCGGCCTTGGGGAAACTTAGAACTGTCGTCTTTCTCTAGCCTGATTGACCTTCAAGGGTCTGCCCATAAATTCGTTTCCGTTCAAAGCGGTGATGGCAGCCTGTGCAGCAGCATCATCTGCCATCTCAACAAACCCAAATCCCTTTGAGCGGTTGGTGTCCCGATCAGAAATGATGCGGGCGGAAGCAACTTCTCCATACTGGCCGAAAAGTTCCTCAAGCTCCTTTTCCTGAGTACTGTAACTCAGATTACCTACATAGATGTTCATAAATAAAAAACTCCAAATACGTGAAAATTTTTTTTGGACAGGGAAAAGACTAGATTTGGTCACAAACAAGTTAAAGGCAACGAAGTTCCGATACAGCTATTCTCCAATCCTAGTATTCACGGTAATACGATTTATCATTTTTAGCAAGTGAATTTTTATTCCCTTCCGTGGGACCTTTTATATTCCTTCACTGCGCGGCTGCTCGGCCGACACATTTCTGAATTTCTTGGTGGCCTTAAAGGGATATCCAGGATAGTCAAAGACAGGTATCCGGGTTTCGATGTAACCGAGGGAGTATCCCCAAATTGTGCTGTACTCGCTGCTCTGCTCACCGAGCTTTTCAAGCTGCTCCAAGTAGGCCCTGAGGGATTTTGATTCGATGATGATCACCTCTTCCATGTGGTCCACCACCGGGCTGTGGGTCCTGCTGTGATCCTGCTCAAAAGAGAGGATCCTTCGACCGTCTTCGGTAATGCCGATGGTCCTGAAGGTGTTGCTTTTCCCTACACCGGGAAGGTTGATGGTGTTTCTGTCAGTAGCGATAAAGGGAATTCCCGCTCCTTCCCGGATGCTGCTGATTTGGCTGACCATTCCTTCAGCATACTTTGAAAATTTTCGTATTTCGCTGTAGTACTTCGGGTCTACCCGTCCGATGGATTTCTCCTCAACCTGCTCCTGAATGGAGCGGGCATTAACTGAAAAAAGGGCTGAATTTTCCCGAAAACCCTTTACGGTGAAGGTGTAATAGGGCAGAACTCCAATGTCGTTGAGAACTTTTCTCAGTTTTGCAGTATGTCCCCTCAAAGAGACCGGTACAATGAATACTTGCTGATTCGTCACGGTCCACCCGGCACCGATGAGTTTTCTCACTGCCTCAGCAGATTCAGGAGTTATCTCCATGGGCGTAGAGAAATGAGTCTGAATGACAAACTGCTTGATTCCAATTTTTGATGCTTTCTTCTTAAATTCACTGAGAATTTCTACACGTTTCTGTGATATTCGCTGAGGTAAATATATGGGAATTTTTGTCCCAAGGCGGACACGGACAATTTCTGCAAACTTTTCACCGTCGGGACGCTGCTTATTTGCGCGCTGTTTCCGTTTCGCCATCTCATATACCGCATCAAGTATGCTTTTCAGGGAAGCGGTGGAACTCATCATGGCGTCACCGCCGGTAATCAGGATATCCTGAAGCTGAGGATCTTCTTCAAAGTATTTCATCAGCCGGTCAAGCTCCTCAGGCCAGCTTTTTGCAGGCTTCAGTTTCTTCAGATCAAAATTGAACCGTCCGTTTTGAAAATCATACATCCGCTGACAGTATGCGCACAGACCTCCGCAGGCTCGTCCCATAGTGGAGGGGATAAAAATTGCCACATTCGGATATCTTCTGTGAACACTGTTGGAAGGAAGCAGCCAGCCTGCGGCATTGGGTTTGCCGGGTTCAATCAGGTCCTCCTTCTCCCATGCCCTGATCTGACCAAACTCTTCCACAAGTTCGCTGCTGTAGAGCACATACTGGCGGATTGCCGTATCTGCAAAGGCAAACTGCTCAGGCGGGTTGGGGAGCAGAAGAGACAGAAAATAGGGGGTAACGAATATCGGGATGTGCTTCTCCTCAGCTTTTCTCATTATTTCAAGGATATGGTTGTCAAGGGTATGGTCCAGCATCTCCTGAAGTTCTTCTATGTTCCGTACAGCATAATGCAGGTGAAACATATCGTCATTCCACCACTGTTCGAGCTGTTTTGTCTTTTCCTCTTCGGTAAGGGATGAAGCAAAGAGAAACTTTCCCCGTTTCTTTGTTCTGCTGATCTTTGTAATCTTTTTCTGCAGCAGGCTGATAATCCGTTCCTTATTCTGCAGCCGAAGATTCACGATCATGGAGTCAAGTCCGGAGGGATGGCGGTCCATCCAGACAGTAACGGAATCTTTCCTCGGAATTTTCCGTTTCTCCAGTCCCTGCAGCTGCCGAAAAAGATGCAGCATATCTTCATACATGTGGACGTTCCCTTCATAGATCCTGTCCCTGACTGCACGGCGAAGTATGTCAAAGGGTCTTGATGTCACCTTCTGACCCTGAAGATTAGGGTCAGGAAAGCTGTTTCCCTCATTGTTGAGATAATCCAGGATACGGATAATTGCCTGGTCTTTCCAGGAGAGTTTATAAAAGGGTTTTTCTCCCCGTTCTTCTCCCTTGTAATAAGCATATGCTTGGGGATGTTCTCTGAGCATTTTCATCATATGCTTTCTGTACTGCCCCACAAAGGTCTTAATGCTCTTTGATCTGATAAACCGATGTTCCAGATCAGGATTTTCCCTGCAGATGAGCTCAGTAAGGGATTCACATGTATACTCGTTTCCGTTCATAATCATCATGCCTTCTCTTTTTTCTTATTGTGGTGTATATATAACTAAACATGAAGTGCAGCAGTAACTCTCAAGTGTCTTAAGATGTATAATATAGATAGAGGGTGCAGGGAAGGTCAACCGTTCTTTCTGGACCCGCAGATGCGGTTTCCCTGAGACTGCCCGAAAAGAAGGAATCATGAACAGACAAGCAGCTTCAGCAGTATATGATGAGAGCAAGATAAAAACTTTGAGCTCACTGGAACATATCAGATTGAGAACTGGTATGTATATTGGAAGGCTCGGGGACGGAAGCAATGTAGATGACGGCATCTACATTCTTTTGAAGGAAGTGATAGACAACAGCATTGATGAATATATCATGGGGCACGGCAAGGAAATACGCATACAGATCCGTGACAACCAGGTGAGCATCAGGGACTACGGAAGAGGAATTCCTCTGGGGAAAGTGATTGAGTGTGTTTCTGT
>PWNW01000326.1 GCA_003557605.1 Spirochaetaceae bacterium | reverse complement strand
CGAGAGATCATAATCCCTACATGTTTTCTTATAAAAGATTTCATCCGTGCCGCGCTTCCGTCGACCTGGAGGTGCCGGGGCAATATGATAACTAATCAGGATACATGTCACCAAAAAGAAGCGGTTGTTTGTCGGGCGGCAGGACTTGGTATCCCTAATCAGATGCGACTGGCAGTAAGACTTGTAACGGAAGCCGTTCTCTCCAAACTCCTGTCAGATATAATGCAGATATCAAATAGCAAAAAGCTGGTAGAATCATTAGACAGAAATGGAGGTGTAAATGCCTGAGAAATTCACCAAAGCACAATTTTGGAAGTGTGCTCTTCAAGTGAATCCGTCTACCTATGTCAAATACCGCGGAACAGATCATAACCTTTCTGAAAATGAATATAATTCTCATCTCCTGAAAATATGCCTAGAGGAAAACATCAAGATTATCGGTATTGCTGATCATGGCAACGTTGATGGTGTAGATACTATCCGGGATCTGTTTGTAAAGAACGGCATAATCGTTTTTCCCGGTTTTGAAATTACTACAACAGAGAAAGTGCATTTTGTCTGCTTGTTTCCTGAAGATACAACAAAGGATCAACTAAACAGATATCTTGGCTGCCTTGAAGTAACAGACTCTCAAAACGGTGTGCGGCCTTCTAATTTAGGTGGAAATGATCTCCTTTTAAAGGTGGATAAATTCGGCGGCTTTTGCTATGCCGCACATGCAACGGATGACAACGGAATACTAAAGCAGAAAATTATCCACGTATGGCAGAATCCTTTACTGAAAGCAGTACAAATCCCGGCTTCTATGGATGATGTAAAACATTCAGAAGGAGCCGGCTACAGACAGATACTCCAAAATAAAAACTGCGAATATAGGAGAGAGACCCCGATAGCCATTATTAACGCCAAGGATGTAGAGAAGCCGGAGACTCTTAGAGATCCGAAAGCGTCTTGCCTTATTAAAATGACAAATCCAGGGTTTGAGGCTTTTAAGTTAGCCTTTCAAGATCCAAATTCCCGGGTAAGGCTCAACAGTGATGTTTCACAACAGTATTATTCTCAGATTCTATCCATGAAAATTACTAATGGATATTTGGATGGTGTTACTATACACTTTTCTGAACATCTTAATGCAGTAATCGGAGGAAGAGGTACTGGAAAATCAACTCTTTTAGAATGTATCCGGTATGCACTGGAACTAGAACCCATCGGAAGGAATGCTCTAAAGCAGCACAATGAAATCATTAAGGAAAATATTGGCAAATCAAAAGCCAGAATTGAACTGATAATCCGTTCTTCAAAGATGAATGGAAAAAAATTCACCATTAGCAGAAAGTATCCCGACAGTTCCTTTGTGAAAGACGAAGATGGCAGCATCTCATCATTTAAACCTTTGGATCTCCTTCCAGAAATTGAGATCTTCGGACAAAATGAAATATATGAAATTGCCCAGGATAAAGATTTACAAAGGAAGCTCTTGTCCAGATTTATGGAAGCCGGCTATGAGGAACATGACTTCAAAATAAAAGAAGCCCTAAAAGCCCTTGCAGATAATAGAGCTAAACTGGTCAATGCTCTGGACAATGCTGCTGCTGCAGAAGAGGAGTTCTCCCAGCTTCCAAAACTAGAGGAACAGGTAAAACAATTCAAGTCTCTTGGAATTGAAGATACACTAAAAATCATTCCCTTGCTTGAGAATGAAAAACATCTTAAAGAGAGAATACAAAACAAAGAGCTTCCATTAGTACAACAAGCTGTCGAAAGTGTGCTGACTAACCTGCCTGACACAGTATTCTTAAGCGGGAAGGCATTGGAAAGACTACCTCATAAAGAGATACTTAATACCATTAAATTCAATCTGGATAAAGTTAAAAAAGAAACCGAAGACCTCATTGAAACATGGAAATCAAATATATACCCCTATTTTTCTGAAATTGAAACCCTGCTTTCTGAGCTTACAGAATCTATAAAACAAGAAGAGTTGGATTTGGAAAACTCATTTCAAGAATTGCCTGGGAGTGAAGGTAAAAGCGGCAGGGATATCGGTTTGGAGTTTCAGCGCCTGCTCTCTGAAATTGAGAAAATCAGGCCGAAAATGTATCTTGCAGAAAATCAGAAAAAACTTGTCGATGAATTAAAAAGACAAAGACGTGCAATTCTATCTGAAATCTCAGAGCAGAGAGCATCACGATCAGCACATTTTATGAGATCATTAAAGAAAATAAAGAAGAAGCTGCAAGGACAAATAAAACTGACTGTACTCCCTGAAGCTGACAGAAGTCCTTTAGTGAAACATCTTATTGATTGCAATCTTGAAGGAGTTGGGGAAAAAAGGTTGTTATGGATAACAAACAATGAAGAAGTTACACCGATTAGATTAGCAGAATTAATACGTTCTGGAGCGAAATCTTTAACTAATGCTGGATGGGGAATAACCCATTCTACCGCAAACGCAATGGTCAAGATGTCAAATCAGGAAATTTTGAAGATGGAAGAATTAGAACTCCCTGATACTATAAAGATAGAACTGAATGTCGCTCACGGAAAACAGGAGAACTATCGGCAAATCGATAAATTGTCAACAGGACAACAATGTACAGCAATTTTACACATATTGCTGTTACATAATAAAGATCCCCTTATAATGGATCAACCTGAGGATAATCTTGATAATTCTTTTATTGCTGATAGAATTGTTGCTGAACTGAGGTCAGAAAAGATGACCAGGCAATTCCTGTTTGCAACACATAATGCTAATATTCCCGTTTTCGGGGATGCCGAGTGGATTGGGATTCTAGAGTCATCGGAGAGTCAGGCACAAATGCCTGAAGAGAATCAGGGAGCAATAGATGTAAGCGTTGTTCGTAATAAAACGGCGGATATCCTGGAAGGCGGGAAATCTGCCTTTACCCAAAGAAAAGAAAAGTACGGATTTTAAGGAATACATATGCTGAAATCAGAATTATTTGAGATTATTACTAATGGAGAGAACTCTGGAATAGAATTCAAAAGGGATGATATCAGGCCGGAGCAGCTTGCAAAAGAAATTGTCGCCATGGTGAATTTTCAGGGAGGGCGAGTTATCCTAGGAGTAGAAGATGATGGAACGATATCCGGGATTCAGCGTGACAATACCGAGGAATGGGTAATGAATGTCGTACGAGACAAAGTCCATCCAGTTGTGCTGCCTTTCTATGAAAAAATTAAGATTGATAAGGAAAAAACCGTTGCAGTAATCACGTTTCCACAGGGAAACTCAAAGCCCTATGTGATGCGCCATTCTGGAAGAGAAGAAATCTATATTAGAGTAGGATCAACATCACAGATTGCTACTCGGGAACAACAGATGAGGCTCTTCGAACTTGGGGGAATGCTTCATACAGAATTACTGCCTGTTCCCGGAACAAGTATAAATAATTTGGATCTCGTTAGATTAGAAAATTATCTAAAAGATATTTTGAATGATCCAACTGTACCGAAGAATCAAGAGGGCTGGATTTCCCGCTTAACGGGATTGGGCTTAATGACAGAAGCTTCAAGCGAAAACTATTGCACAATTGCCGGTCTGGTCTTATTCGGTAAAGCTCCTAGAAGATTTTTAAGACAAGCGGGGCTGCGTGTATTTGGGTTTGAAAGCGAAGACAAAGAGTATAAAGCTCTCTTTGATGAAATTCTTGACGCCCCATTGGTTGGCCGCTGGGAAATACATGACTCTGATAAGACATTGATTGATCCAGGGATCATTGAACGATTTATAAATTTGATAACACCTTTTATATCAGAGCAATCCAGTTCTGTTGATAGAAACTTCCGAAGAGTTAATATCTGGCATTATCCTTTGGAAGCTGTAAGGGAGGTCTTTATCAATGCTTTGGCCCATCGTGATTGGACAAGACTTGTTGAAATTGAAATCGGCAGTTATTCAAACAGGTTGGAGGTGATCAGTCCGGGAGCTTTACCCAATTCTATGACTGTCAATAAAATGATTGCAGGCCAAAGATCTCCTCGCAATCTCATAATCATGGAAGTCTTACGAGATTACGGCTATGTAGATTATCGAGGAATGGGAATACGGACGAAGGTTGTTCCATTAATGAAAGAACAGAATAACGTTGATCCAATTTTTGAATCAACAGAAGATTATTTAAAGACGATACTATATCGGAGAAAGGGATCTGATCAGCAAACGGAAAAATAAACGTAAACTCAGCAAATTCTGGGCAGTCGTAACGGTTTCAGCATATATGTTCAGCTGACTGATCCTTACAGCACCAGCTTCAGCACCTGCTCCCCTTCATCCTGTCTGCCGGTGTCAGTGAATCCGTATGAGATGTAGAAGCTGTAGGGGCTTGCCGGTCCCATAACGCAGGATGTATACATGACCCTGCGTCCTTCCCGGCGGAACTTGGTGATGAGCATGTCAAGCACCCTCCTGCCGTATCCCTGCCGCTGGTAATCCCGGGTTATCATTAAGCGCCATAGGTATACACCAGGATGCTCTTCCGGTTCCCAGTCATCAGTACCCGTATGCACCATGACAAAACCGATGGGCGTTCCATCAAGGCAGACTGCTCGGATCCATGCGTCACTGCCGGTAAGCAGTCCTTCTGCAACTGAAAAGGTATTGGGTGCAACATATTCCTGCTGTTCGGGAGTAAGGGTGCTGCTCAGCTTGGATACCCCTCTGAGGTTCTCAAGGCTGACTTCAGCCAATGTCAATGTATTCATTTTGATCTCCTGAATCAGAAGTATACCGCCAATACTCGTACATCACCCAGTCCCCTGCTCCTGATGACTGATCAGGCCGGTAAGCAGGCTTGAACCAGCAGTAAAGATTCCCAGCAGCAGAAACGCCAGGGAGAAGGTTGCCTGGTCCCCCATGTATCCGATAAGGGATGGGATTACTCCGGTCCCGATTAATGCGGCAATGGGCAGCAGCATGGAAAAGGTGACATTACGGGATTCATCTGGACCGATGTCGATGGAAGCCCCCACTGCAGCGGGAAGGATCAGGGCGCTGAATGCAGGCTGCACCAGCACCGCGGCGTTCAGAAGGGAGCCTTTTAACAGCCCCATGAGGCACATCAGCAGCCCCGACGCAGCCAGGGCGGCACCCAAGGATTTTTTCGGCCCGAACCGGTCCTGCAGGGGGCCGGTTATTACAAGAGCTATGAGGGGTGTCACCCGGGATATGCTGAAGAGGAAGTTGGCCTGCTCAGGACGGATGCCGGCTTCCTCAATCAGGAATATGGGCACCAGGGAATATATACCCTGCATTGAACCCAGGGCAAGGGAGAAATGGAGCATCAGGATCAAAAAAGAGAAATTTTTAAAGAGGGCTGCAGCCTTCTGGAGAGAAGGAGCCTCCCCTCCCCGGCTGTCCCGGGGGGATTTTGCATACACCAGCAGCCCCGCTGCAAGGGATGCGGCGCTCACCGTCACATAGACGCTGCGCCATGAACCGAAGAGCATGGCAATATTTGCAATCAGGGGTGCTGAAAGCATCCCAATATGGGGTCCCAGCTCATGAAGGGAAATTGCCTTCTGCAGATCCCTCCGCACCACCAGGCTGTGGAGCACCGAAATCCCTGATGAAGGATAGAGCCCCGCACCGGTTCCGACAAACACCAGCGCCAAGCTGAGCATCAGAAAACTTGAGGACAATGCGGCAGCGGCCATGCCGCTGGAAAGGATCAGGCAGGCAAGCAGGATCGTGCGCCGATGGGTGATTCGCGAGGAAATATGCCCGGAAAGAAGCAGAGAAAGACTGAACCCGATGCTGATATACAGAAACAGCCGGGATGAAGGACCATGGGTCAGCTGAAACTCCTGCTCCACCAGGTAGAGCAGCGGTGAGAGAACAGCCCGGCTCATGGACGTGAACACCACCACGGTCATCACCAGCAGGATAGATGGAACTGCCTCCCTGAAGGGACGCTGGGGAGCATGCATATCGGCAATCCTTATATACGAAGAGTGCATTCATAGTAAAATGTTTTTTCCTCTTGGACAAGAGAGATGACAATACCAAGGCGGTACACAGAAACAGCAGTTTTTTGTTGACAACATATATTGCTAAGGAGTATGCTCGCATCTATGACTGAACTTCGAGAAATGAGACCTGATGAAAGTAAGCAGGTACTGCAGGTGATGCGTCACTGTTTTCCCGTCCTGATGAGACTGTTCCTGTCGGTAAAGGGCACGGTGTTTCTCCTCTGCGAGGATGATGAGATCATCGCCGGAACGGTCCTTCAGGTAATTGATCATCGTCAGGGACGCAGGACCGGCATCGTCAGCTGGATATTCACCACTCCCCAGGCCAGGGGCAAGGGCGCTGCGGGCATGCTCCTTGACCGGGCTCTGAAGTTCTTCCAGGATCAGGGATGCAGTGAGGTCACAGCGATTATTGAAGGTTACAATACCCCTTCAAGCAACCGCTTTGCAGAGCGGGGATTCACCATGCTTTCCGCTGCAGACCAGGTCCGCTGCTTCGGGGTTTTACTTCCAAAGATTCTGCTGAGCACCCTCCACTACTTCGACATCGGTCACTTTCTCTGGTACCGGGGAAACTTCACAGAAACCAAGGGTTACTTCAGCATTCCCGGCATTGTTCAATGGCTGTTCACGGTGCTGTGGATTTCAGGGATCATGTCTCTGCTCTACGGTTTCCCATGGGTATCCGCATCAGCTGCGGTGCTGCTGATACTGCTTGTCAGACAGCTGGCGGTGATCACTGCATGGAAGATGCTCTGCCGTGAGAATGCTGTCTATCGATGCTGGGGAACGGGAACGTTCCTCTCCGGAATGATTGCCCTCGTCTTCAGGGGACTGGTTCCCGCCGTGGGAGGACTGTATCCTGCAGAACAAAGCTGGAGCATGAAGAAGTACGTACGGGTGCTGGGAATATCGAGCGCGGCGGGGTCCTTGGCCGTCATGGCGGCTGCTGTGGCACTTCGCACCGCAGTTCCTCTATCCCCCTTCAGCGCAGCTGCAGGGGCTCTGCTGTTTACCCTGATTGTCTTTGACAATCTCCTTCCCTTCTTCCCCTTCAACTGTTTCTTCTCCGGGAGAATTCTGGCATACAGCAGAAAACTCTATGGGGTGACAGCAGTTTTATCCGCTGTACTGCTCTACCTGCTCTACTTCTTCTAGGTCACCCGTTTGGTTTTCCAGCTTCTGTACCAGTCAGCAAGGCGGTAGATGCCTCCCATAATGCCTGAGGGCATGAACATCACGAGAAGAATATAAAAGGAGCCCACAAAGAGCATAGGATAACGGAACAGGGTGAACCCGGGGAAGCTGCGGTTCAGGTCAAGCAGAAATGTCTGTATCCAGGTGACGAAAAAGCTCCCGATGATAGCCCCGTAGAGTGTTCCAGTCCCTCCCACCAGGGTGATGAGAAGCGCATTCAGGGTGTACTGAATGCTCAGATAATCGGTATTGGCAAACCTCGCAATAACAGCAAAGAAGACCCCAGACAGGCCTGCGGCAATGGATGACACAATCAGTGCAATGGTTTTGTAGCGGTTCGTCTGATATCCCAGGAACCGTGCGCGCTGTTCGTTCTCCCTGATGGACATCAGCACCCGCCCGGTGGGAGATAGAATGAATGCCCGCAGGATCAGCAGCATCACCAGCATAAATGCCAGGGAGAAGTAGTATCCCCCTACCCGGGTGCTGAACAGCGGGTCCAGGGCTACCCGGGAGAATCTCAGGGGCAGTCCGTCCTGGCCCCCGGTAACGCTTCTCCACCGCTCTGCGATGTTCCTGACAATTTCGCCGATGGCAAGGGTCACCATAGCCGCTGCCACCACACCGCCGGTGCGGAGCACGATCCTGCTCAGCAGAAAACCGCCTGCTGCGGAAAAAAGGATCACCGCTCCCAATGCAAGGACAAATGAACCCAGGTTGTTCTGCATGTTCAGAAAGATGACCCCTAGATAGACCCCGCTTCCGAAGAAGATCGCCTGCCCCAGATTGATGAATCCCGTATATCCCCTCAGGATGTCGTAGCTCATGCCGTATACAGCGAGGATGAAGACCCTGCTGAACATGATCAGCTGGGCATTGCGCATGTAATGGGGAATAATGAGAAACAGAGCCAGCAGGGCCGCCAGGGCTGCAGTCTTTCGTATGTTGATTGTGCCTATTGCCTTCAGTTTATCCATGTTTTTTCACCGCCAGCCCAAAGAGCCCGTCGGGCTTGAATATCAGGACGAGGGCCATTACCAGTACATTTGCCACCACCGAAAGTCCGGGAATCAGCATGGCAATGGCCACTCCCATGAGTCCCAGGAAGACGCTTCCCAGAGCCGAGCCCATAAAGCTTCCCAGTCCTCCGACTACCACCACAATAAATGCCAGAATCTGGTTGCTCATCCCTGCGGTGGATACCACATTTCCTACCAGGGGCATGTACAGCGCTCCCCCGAGGCCCGCTAAGGCGGCCCCGCAGGCAAAGACCAGGGAAAAGTACCCCCTGATGTTGATGCCGATGGCGCGCACATGATCGGGGTTCTGAAGTCCTGCCCTGATGACCATTCCCACCTTTGACCGGGTCAGCACCCTGTGGATCACCACAGCAATCACCGCTCCCACAATGATGAGAAAGACATTGTAGTGAACAATTCGAGCTCCCCCGAAGGCAGTCACTCCGTTAAGAAAGGGAGGGCGCTCTATCGGGAAGGGATTAGGTCCCCAGATTACCCGGACCAGGTCTGTAAAGACAACCTGGATGCCCAGGGTAATAAGAATCTGTGCAGGAATGTTTCCGTACACCCTGCTGATAAACAGTTTCTCAAAGACATAGCCCAGTGCAAAGACCAGCACTACCGCAAAGGCCAGAGCGGCAAGAAATATTCCCAGTTCAACGACAAAGGGAAGTGCCGCATCCGGGGGAAGCTGCACCCCCCGGATGGTCAGGATGCTGCCGAACCGGGTCAGGGGGACCGCATCAGGAAACAGCCTCATGACGACGCTGAAGCGGATCGCGTAGTAGGACCAAACATAGGAATATCCCCCCCAGAGGAACAAAGTCCCGTGGGAGAAGTTCACAACCCCCATCATGCCGAGGATGATTGACAGCCCCGAAGCCATGAGAAATATCAGGGCCCCTTGGGCGAGGCCGTTAATGATCAGGGTGACAAAGGTGCCCACCGGTTACCTCCTGTACTCAGATGCCGAGATGCAGGGCCTGAAGTTCCTTGTCCTTCACCAGGTCCTCCATGAGACCGCTTTCTACGGTCCTGCCCTCATTAATAATATAGAACCTCTGGCCCACTGCACAGGCAAGTGCAAAGTTCTGCTCAACCAGCAGCACCGTGGTATGGGACCGAATCTCAATGAGGGCCTGGGCAAGCGATTCAATGATCACCGGAGCCAGTCCCTTGCTCGGCTCATCCACCAGCAGGATCTTGTTGTCGTTTACCAGCGCCCTTCCAATGGACAGCATCTGCCGCTGTCCTCCGCTGAGGTTCCTTGCAAAGCGCTTATAAGCCAGTTTCAGGTCAGGAAAGAGGTCAAGGACATAGTCCCTGCGTTCCAGGGTCTCCTTATCCTCCTTCCACATAGCAATGCGGAAATTCTCCTCCACCGTGAGGAGGTCAAATATTCCGTAGTCCTCAGGAACGTACCCGATTCCCATCCGCTGGATCAGATGGGGCTCCATCCCCGTGACCGACTTTCCGTCAAGCTCAAGGATGCCTGATCGGGTTTTTACCAGGCCCATGACTGTTTTCAGGAAGGTGGTCTTTCCCGCACCGTTGCGGCCGAGAATGGCTACCGCCTCCCCATGCCCCACCTCAAGGGAAACCCCGTGAAGTATGGTATAGGGACCGATATAGGAGACCACATCCTGTGCTTTAAGAAGCTGATCCATGCACCGCACCTCCCCCAAGATATGCCGCCAGCACTTCGGGGTTCCGTGAAACCTCAGCTGGATCGCCGTCGGCCAGCACTGCTCCGTTCACAAGAATCACCAGGCGGTCAGAAAGCTGCTTCACCAGGTCCATCTTGTGCTCAATGAGCACAATGGTGGTGCCCATGGCATAGGTGGTCCTCATAATGTCGATCATCGTCGGGACCTCCTCAATGGCCATTCCAGCTGTCGGTTCATCAAGGAGAAGCACCTGAGGCTCCAGAGCAAGCACCATGCCCAGCTCCAGCTTTCTCTGCTCCCCATGGGTAAGTTCTGCGGCAGGTGATTTCCTCCGGTGCTGCAGCAGCACCCGTTCCATGATCTCTTCGGTTTTCTCATTGACCTTCTGAAATTTTCTATGATCACGAAAGATGTTATACCCCACCTTGCAGTATGACTGCGCCGCAAGCCTGATATTCTCATGCACCGTCAGCTTCGGGAATACATTGGTCAGCTGGAAAGATCTGCCCATCCCAGCCTGGACCCGCTGCATCGGAGTAAGCCCGGTAACATCGGTATCCCTGAAGAAAATCCTGCCCTCATTGGGAGTATACAGACCGCTGATGAGATTAAAGAGGGTTGTCTTACCCGCTCCGTTGGGGCCGAGGATCGTCGTGAATTTCCTGGCTTCAATGTCCAGGGTCACTTGATTCACCGCCCTGAGGGCGCCGAATGAAACGCTGAGGTCCTTGGTCCTCAGTATAGTGTCTGCCATCACAGTTTCCTTACAGTACGGCTGCCCTGAACAGGCAGGACAGCCGATGAATTCATGTACACTACCTGGGATGAACAGTCTGGATCGGATCAGCCGTCTCTTCCGGCGGAACAACGCGGACAAGCTCAGGCACAATATGATCCACCCCGTCTTTCCGGGTAAAGGTTATCTCAAACAGCGACTGCTGAGACTGGTGGTCCTCAGAACGGAAGTACCGCATGCCCGTGGGGGAATCATATTCCATGCCCCGCATGGTGCTGATAAGTACTTCAGCGTCTGTATCTCCTCCGGTCTTCTCAAGGGCCGTCACGACAGCCATTGCCGCAGCCATGCCTCCTGAAACGAAGATGTCGGGGGGAGCATTATGTTTTGCCATATGCTGTTCAACCAGCCACTCATTTACCGGATTCTGTGCCACCGTATGGTAGTACACCGTAAAACCGGGGTTTCCGTCAAGCTGGGTCATGGTTCGAAGTGCAGCAATTTCCGGAGCTCCTGTGGAAACTTTGGTCTTTTCAAAGAGTCCCATCTCAGACATCTGTCTACAGGGATTGTTGGCTCCGGCCCAGATGACAAACACGTAGTCAGGATCGCTGTTGATAACCCGGGAAATGAAGGGAGTGAAATCCGTGGCATCAGCCGGCGGGAATTCCTGAAGAATCACCTGGCCGCCGCGTGCCTCCATCGCCTTCACGAAGGGTTCCACATAGGCGCGTCCGAAGGCTGTATCAGGTGCGAATACCGAGACCCGTGCGTTGGGCACATTGTTCGCAATGATGGCAGCCATGGTCGTTGAATCCTGGGCGGTGTTCCGTCCGGTCCTGAAAACGTAGCGGTTTGACACTTCACTGGTCAGGAAGTCCGCTGCTGCCGGTTCGAGGATCATGATTCTCTGGTATTCTTCTGCCAGCCCGAGGATGGCAAATGCGTCGGATGACGATGCCGGTCCTACGATGATGTCAACCTCATCCTCATCAAGCAGCCGTATAGCCCGCTCTCTTGCTACCTCAGGCACCGTGGCGGTATCCTCCCAGATAACCTGGATCGGCCTTCCGGCGACCTCCATGGTCCCTCCGGTGGCATATTCCAGTCCGAGTTCAAAGCCCCTCTGCATCTGCTGGCCGTAATCCATCAGCGCACCGCTGAGGGACGTCAGTCCGCCGATGAGAATCGGGT
>PWNW01000195.1 GCA_003557605.1 Spirochaetaceae bacterium | reverse complement strand
GGCGAAGTGTCAATGACTATCCCCTACGGCTGGCAGGTGAATTTCAATGCCTCTGATATCGAAGTGACCGAGCGGATGTCAAAACCTGTGGACCCGGTTATTATCGCTGAACTGCAGAAGAAGTTCCCGGAATTCGTGAGGGGATATGAGCCTGCGGGAATGCAGGTGTCGGAATTTGACCTCTACGGGGCAACAGCCCGGACGCTGAGGTCCTTCATCGACGGATATGAGGGGACTTTGGCCACCATCAGGGAGTTCATGCTTCCCAATCCTGACAAATAGGACCGTATCCCGGTCTAAGAAACTTGTTTTTTTACCTTTGAGGCCCCTGCAGACGTCAGGGGCCTCGTCTTAGGCTCTGGCTCCGCAGCTTTCTCTTACCACCAGGGAAGGCTGGATTTTGATCTCCTTGCCTCGCTTAATCCTCTTTGACCCTGCAAGCTCAAGCAGCCGCTCACAGGCGAGCACCGCAATCTCCTCTCTCGGCTGGTGCACCGTGGTGAGGTGGGGATGGAAGAAGGTGGTCAGTTCGATATCATCATACCCAACCAGGGCAATATCTTCCGGCACCCGGAGATTCATCTCCCGAAGCGCGTCGAGAGCTCCCAGGGCCATGACGTCGGTATGGGCAAACAGCGCGGTTGCCTTGGAGATCAGGTCACAATGCTGCTTCACTATGCGGTATCCGGACTGGAAGGAGCGGTCCCCGTAGAGCATCAGGGTTTCGTCATAGGGGATCCCGTGCTTCTCAAGTGCGGTACGGTACCCCCTGCGTCTCTGCGCAAATTCCTCAGCTTCGTCCACTGAGATGCACACAATCTTCTGATGCCCCAGCCTGATCAGGTGGTCTGTCCCCAGAAAGCCTCCCTTGACATGGTCGGCATAGACCTGATCAATCCCTTCGGTATTCGGTGAATCCTGATGGAAATGGAGGAATACAAAGGGAATGCCGGTGCGGCGGAGAAATTCCAGGGTCTCAGGATCAACCAGGGACCTCACAAGGATCAGACCGTCGACTTTTCTGCGGACCACCAGTCTCTTGACATTATCTGCCCCGGTCCAGCGGTTTTTTGAGAATGCCACAATCAGGTCAATATCCCTCTTTTCCAATGTCTGCCGGAGGTGGGTATGGAGGGAGCCGAAATAGAGGTTTACCCCAAATTCAAGATAATCGTCGGGATAGATGATCCCTATGGTGTCTGCCCGGTTGGTGCTCAATCCTCTTGCATTGGCGTTGAACTCAAATTCCTGCTCCCGGGCAATTTTCAGGATTCGCTCCCGGGTCTTCTGCGATATTAACGGGCTGTTGTTCAGACTCCTGGAGACAGTTGACTGGGAAACTCCTGCCAGCAGGGCTATATCCTTGGTTGTCAGAGCCATAATTCAGCATCTCCATGCATGCGGTTGCATCTATCATATGGTGATGCCGGCGAGCTGTCAATACAAATCAGCAGCAGAATTTCCATATGTAATGTCACATAACTCTTTACAGACCCCATAGCGTATTGTACTATTGCAGTAAATGCAACCGTATGCATAAGGAGTGCTTTATGGACCCCATACAGATAGGAATTATCGGAGCAGGCAGGATTGCCTACGTTCACAGCAGAAACATTGCTTCAGCAATCCCCTTTGCCGAAGTGAAGGGGATTGCCGATCCCTTTCTGACCGATTATGCCCGGGGATGGATCAAAGAACTGAATATCCCGGTGGTGACCGAAGACTACCGGGACCTGCTCAATGACCAGGACATCAGGGCGGTGGTCATCTGTTCTCCCACAGACACCCATGCCCGGATCACCAGGGAGGCGGTGCAGGCAGGCAAGGATGTGTTCTGTGAAAAACCCGTTGATCTGGACCCCCAGGAGATTCGAAGGACCCTGGAGACGGTAAAGAGTTCGGGGCGTAAGCTGCAGGTAGGGTTCAACCGCAGGTTTGATCACAACTTTGCCGCCCTGAGGAAGGCCGTGGAGACCCGGCAGATCGGGGACCTCCATATGATCCGAATTACCTCACGAGACCCGTCACCCCCTCCCATAGAGTATGTAAAATCCTCGGGAGGGCTGTTCATGGACATGACCATCCATGACTTCGACATGGTGCGGTTTCTCAGCGGCTCGGAAATAGCTGAGGTGTCAGCCTATGGAGCGGTGCGGGTTGATCCCGCCATCGGTGAGGCGGGGGACATCGATACTGCCGTAGTCTCCATGAAACTGTCAGACGGATCACTGGCATACATAGAGAACTCCCGGAAGGCGGTCTACGGGTATGACCAGCGAGCTGAGGTGTTCGGTTCCCTGGGGGCCATGGAGACAGCTAATGATGTTCCCCATACCGCGGTATTCAGCGGAGAGACGGGGATCATACAAGAGAAGCCCCTCTACTTTTTCCTGGAACGCTATGAGCAGGCCTTTGTCGCCGAGATGAAAGCATTTCTGGAATGTCTCCGCAGCAATACCGAAGTCCCCGTAGGAGGAATAGACGGGCTCAATTCCGTCTTGGCTGCCAAGGCCGCACTGGAGTCACTGAAGACAGGAAAGAGCGTGCAGGTCTCCTATGGCCAGGAGGAGTAGGGTTTGATGAAGGCGCTGAACAGAATTACAGTACCCCGCCTGCCGCTGAAGGAGTTTTTTCTCCTTGCCCGGGATGCGGGTTGTGATGCCGTGGAGGTGAGAAACGATCTTCCCGGGGGAGAAATCTTTGACGGTCTGTCTGAAGACGAGGTGAGGCGGCTGAGCGAAGAGCACAGCATCAGGATCGTCACCATCAATGCCCTGCAGCGGTTCAACGATGTGAAGAAGCATCTTCAGAGGCGGACCGATGAACTGCGGAGGCTTGCAGAGACCGCACAGAAGGCTGCAGTTGACGCCGTGGTGCTCTGTCCGGTGAATGACCCCGACGAGCAGAGGAGCTATAGGCAGCGTATGGAGGATACCGTCACTGCACTTTCTGCCTTCGGCTCTGTGTTCAGGGAGGCGGGAGTGCTTGGGTATATAGAGCCCCTTGGGT
>PWNW01000085.1 GCA_003557605.1 Spirochaetaceae bacterium | reverse complement strand
TGCAGTCAAGTCTGATATCGAAATACCCTATATAGAGAAGGCCTTCTCTATTGCCGAGGAGGCAATGAAGGCTGCCGTCGCCGCGGTCACCGAAGGCATTGCAGAATATGAGATTGAAGCAGCCGCCCGGATCAGGATGCTGGAACTGGGAGCCGAAGGAGTGCCCTATCCGCCATGGGTCTGCTCTGGTGAAAATACCGTCTACAGCCTCTGCCGTTCATCAGAACGGAGAATCAGGCCGGGGGATCTGGTGCAGTGCACCATCGGAAGCAAGTACCTTGGGTACTGCGGAAATATGTGCAGGGCCTTCTCATACGGACCAATTCCTGATGCTGCACGCACTCTGATGGAAGCTGTCCTGGAATCAACTGAATACGCCCTCAGTACTATCAAGCCGGGGGTAAGGGCCAGTGACGTCTTTGCCGGATACTACCGGATCCTGGAGAAATACGGATACGAGAAATTCACCTTATACGGACCTGCCCACGGCACGGGTTATTATGAGGTGGAAGGTTTGTGGCTCTCAAAAGAAGCACAGTTCATCATTCAAGAGAATATGCTGTTCAACATCGATATCTGGCTGTCAGACGGAACCTATGGGATGCGTTTTGAGGAAGGTGTGATTGTTACAGAGAAGGGGGTACGGGAACTCAACCCCGCATTTCGTGAGGTGATGAGTCTGGAGCACCGTACCAGGTGAATCACGAAAAAACTTGTCGGCAGCTGGAAAATAGGATATAGTCAGTCTCGAAAAACCCATTACCGGAGCAGCAGTATGAAAAGAATCATTGGAACCCATGCCCGATCAATACGAATTCCCATTGTTTCCCAGGGAGACGATCTGGAAGCAATAACGGTTAACAGCATCCTTGAAGCATCAGCATCAGACGGATTCACCATACAGGACCGTGATGTGATCGGTGTAACCGAATCACTGCTTGCCCGCTCCCAGGGCAACTATGCTGATATCTCCCAAGTTGCCGCTGAAGCAGAAGCACTGTTTCCTGAGAAATTCACCGTGCTGTTTCCAATTCTCAGCAGAAACCGCTTCTCCCTGATTCTCAAGGGACTTGCCATGAGCAGACGGCCGATTACCGTGATGCTCAGCTACCCAAGCGATGAGGTGGGAAACCATCTGATGGATGTGGATGCTCTGCATGAAAGCGGAATTAATCCGTATACCGATATGCTGACCAAGGAGAAATTCAGGACCGTATTTGGTGACGCATTCAGACATCCCTTCACAGGACTGGACTACATTGATCTGTATGAGCAGCTCGGTACTGAAAGCAATATCACCATCGTGCTGGCCAATGATCCCTTGAGGGCCCTTGACTACTCCCAGGATGTGCTGATTGCCCATATACATGACCGCAAATATTTAAAAAAGCTTCTGCTTAAGCATGGCGGACGCACGGTTGCCGGACTTGACGAAATGCTCTGCTCCCCTTCCCCTGCAGGGGGCTATAATCCCGAATACGGCCTGCTCGGTTCCAACCAGGCAGGGGAAACAAGACTGAAACTGTTTCCCAGAGATTCCCAGGAATTCTGCGAAGGGGTGCAGAAGAAGCTGAAAGACCTGACGGGAAAACAAGTTGAAGTTCTCGTATTCGGTGACGGCGCATTCAAGGACCCCATAGGAAAAATCTGGGAACTCGCAGATCCGGTAGTCGCTCCAGGATTTACTTCAGGGCTTATCGGAACACCCAACGAAATAAAAATGAAGTACATAGCAGACAACGAACTTGCCCATCTTCCCCCGGAAGAAGCAGAAGAAAAACTTCGGGAGATTATTCAGAAGAAGGGCACCGATCTGATCGGAAAAAATGCATCCCTGGGCACCACTCCCAGACAGATCACCGATCTGCTAGGCACCCTCTGTGATCTGATGAGCGGAAGCGGAGACAAGGGAACACCAGTAATCCATATACAGGGATATTTTGACAATTACGCCAGCAGCTGACAGGATATCATTTGGGGGTTATTGAAGCTTGAAAAGATAAGCTGATGCTGCACATCAGAGTATCATCAAGCACAAGAAGAGGCGGGTGCAGAACACCCGCCAGAGTCAATACAAAACCAATAACACCAAAAACAAGAACAACTACTATATAATACCTAGTTTTCTGGAATACATCAAGGGAAAAATTAATTTTTTTAGTTTATAAAAAGACTGCATGGCAGTGCACGCAGTCTTTGTGATCAGCGGCTGACGGGAGTCGAACCCGCTTCTCAAGCTTGGGAAGCTTGGGTAATACCGTTATACGACAGCCGCTTGATGGGATAAATATATCGGAAACGGGGGAAAAAAGCAACAGAGATATCAGTTGAGAAGCAGGTAGAAGGCAAAATTGCCCTTGAAGCTGATGCCTGCTCCGATCACCATTTCTCCGAGGATGCTGTCGATGCCGATGCCTGCCCCGGCTCCTCCAATAAACTGTGCTTCTTCTGGCTGCTTGTAGAGGGATTCCCAGCCGAATCCGCAGCGGACCTGAGCTGATGCAAAGATGTTCATGCCCAGTATCCCTGACAGTACAGAAAACCTGTGGTAATACCTTGCCCCTGCGGTGACCGCGTCGGGAAACATCTTTGCTCCGGGAACATATCCCGGAACTGCATCCCATCCCCCGATATCAGCGAGGTGCCAGGGAAGTACCGGGGTGCTGGGACTCTTTTTGCGGAAGGAGCTTGCTGAAATATCATAACCGAGGGTGCCGCTGAGATAGAGGGGAACATAATGCCTGAATTCCATAGAGAAATGCCGGTAGAATGCAGGATGCTGAAGCAGGGGTATCTCAAGAAATCCCTTCAGCCGCATCCCGCTGTAGGGGAATCTGCTCGGCTGATAACTCTGCAGGTCCACACTTGGTGTGACAAGCAGCTGAAAATCACCAGAGGGAAAGTCCTCTCCATACTCAGCAGCCCAGGTACCGACTGCATGGATGCTTACTCCGGTGCGGAAATAAGGACGCAGCTGAATACCTATCTCCTGACCTGCATCAACTACCGCTGCAGTGACAGCCTT
>PWNW01000041.1 GCA_003557605.1 Spirochaetaceae bacterium | reverse complement strand
GCCCATGTCTCAACGTTGTTGATCACCGTCGGCTTATTCCACAGTCCCTTCACCGCAGGAAAGGGAGGTCTTGGGCGGGGCATTCCCCGGTCACCTTCAAGAGATGCAAGCAGTGCTGTCTCCTCACCGCAGACAAAGGCGCCTGCACCAAGGCGTATATCTATATCGAAGTCAAAGCCGCTTCCGAGAATATCCTTTCCAAGCAGTCCGTAATCCCTGGCCTGCTTCATTGCAGTCTTCAGCCGGTTTATGGCAAGGGGATACTCAGCCCTGATATAGATGTACCCCATATTAGCACCGACGGTATACCCTGCTATGGTCATTGCCTCAAGAATTGAGTGGGGATCCCCCTCAAGGGTGGACCGGTCCATGTATGCACCGGGGTCTCCCTCGTCTGCATTACAGACAATGTACTTCTCCGAATCCTCTACTTCCTTGGTGAAATGCCACTTCAGCCAGGTGGGAAATCCCGCGCCGCCTCGGCCCTTCAGTCCAGAGGTCTTCAGTTCCTGGATGATGTCATCGGGAGTCATTTCTCCAAGAGCTTTTTCGAGGGCCCCGTACCCGTCACGGGCAATATATTCGTCAATATCTTCGGGATTAATAAATCCGCAGTTTCTCAAAACAATCCTGAACTGCTTCTGGTAGAACTGGATATCTTCAACACGTGCATGCTTCTTGCTTTCACTTTTATCATAGAGCAGCCGCTTGACTTCTCGTCCCTTAACGATGTGCTCCTTGATAATCTCCTCGGAATCCTCAGGTTTCACCTGAACATAAAAGGAATCCTCAGGAAGGACCTTCACGATCGGTCCCTGCTCGCAAAAGCCGAAGCATCCGGTTTTTAAAATCTGCACGGTATCGCCGACACCTTCAGCCTGAGCTGCAAGCAGAAGGTTTTCATAAATCTGGTCAGCCTTGGCCGATTCGCATCCGGTACCGCCGCAGACAAGAAGATAATTTGTCAACGCCATTATTTTCCTCCACGATCCATGATATCGGCAGCGGGACGGTCAAAAACATGATCACTGACCATCTTCTTTGAAATAAGGTGCTCCCGAACAATGTTTTTTGCCACATCAGGGTCAACCTTCCCGTATATTACATTCGGCATACCGGGAACAATCACCTCAATGGTCGGCTCCACGTAGCACAGCCCCATGCAGCCTGTCTGGGTGACAGTTACATCAGAGAGATTGTGTTCATCAATATCCTTAAGAAAAGCGTCCAGAGTTTCTTTTGCTCCGGCAGCAATTCCGCAGGTCCCCATTCCGATAACCACCTGCATGGTCTTTCCGGAAAGATCCCGCTTGTCTAATTCTTTTCGTTTATTCTCACGCAGAGCCCTCAGCTCTTCAAGAGTCATTTTTGCCATTCACGGCCTCCTTATGCACCTCTGTCCTGCTGCTGCAGCGACAGTTCCTGCGACACAATGTAATCTTTCAGCAGGTTGAGGGAATCACTTGAATGAAGATCTCCCAGAACCTGACGAAGTTCTGAACGGACCAGCTGGTATCCATGCTGTATTCCGTCAGCATCCAAACTGCGGTGAATAACCAGTTCACAGTCACCGGGATAGGAAAGCAGAGCTCGAAATGTCGACGCCAGATCTCCCACCGGGGGAGTATCGACATGTTCCAGCATAAGCGTGCAGGTTACTGATGTTCCCATACCCTTTACAGACTTTATTTCAAAGCTTCCGCCGGTCATTGACGCTGTCTGGGCAAGAAAGGGAATACCAAGACCAACCTTTCTGTGATCATGCTTGCCCTTTCCGGAATAGAACGGATCCTGCGCCTGTGCAAGCTCCTGTTCATCCATCCCGCAGCCGTCATCAGCTGCTGTAATTTCGAACTGTGAATCATTCTGGGAGACATGGACAATCACAGCTGAAGAACCAGCCTCAAAAGAATTCTGAACCATATCCATCAGGAAATCGCAGATTGATCTATGCATCCCGTCTTCTCACATGCAGTTCTACTGGTATTTTGCAATGATACCAGGCACCTGGTCCTTAGTGACCTTGCCGAACACCTCTTCACCTATCACCAGCACCGGCGCCAAGCCGCAGCATCCTACACAGCGTACTGATTCAAAGGAAAACATCCCGTCTTCAGTCACTTCGTTCTCGCTGATCCCTAGCACATTCTCAAGTTCCTCAACCAGACCGTCTCCGCCCTTAAGGTAGCAGGCAGTTCCCATACAGACCTGAATATTGTACTTCCCAGGTTTTGTCAGCTTGAAAAAATGATAAAACGTCAGAACCCCGTAAATCTTTGCAAGGGGAACATCCAGCATCTTTGCAACCTCATCAGCCGCTTCCCTCGGTACAAAATAAAATTCCTGCTGCACCCGGTGGAGAATCATGATCAGGTTGCCCGGCTTGTGTTTCCATTCATTAATATACGCCACCAGTTCATCAGAAAAGGTGATTTTCTCTTTTTGTTCAGCCATGAAACCTCCGACACACCTCGTAATTAAGTCTTTGCCCAGATACTACTTCAAATAGAAAAAAGTTTCAATAATAATCAATGAAAATTATTTTAATTCCTTAATTGATTTTTTAATTGACATATAGTATTATTTTTAAATGAATTTCTTCACTTTATTAGGAGAAATAGATTATTATGCACAAAGAAATGATTTTAAGACTTACAAAGTACTACCGAATTCTTCATAAGCTGAAAGCCCTCGGCCTCGAACGTGTGTTTGCAAACAACCTCGGTGATGCCATCGGGGTAAAAGGTGCCGTAGTCCGCAAGGACTTCACCATGCTGAAGATATCCGGCCAGAAACGCGGCGGATATGACATCGCAAAACTAATCTCTGACCTGAACACTATTCTTGGGAAAAATAAACCCCAGAAAGCCGTAGTGGTGGGATGCGGAAGGATCGGCGGGGCCCTGATGCGGTACAGCGGTTTTGAAGTGGACGACATTCATATTACCGCTGGGTTTGACATAAATCCTTCCGCATGCGACGACCAGCACTGCCCCATCCCGATATATCCCATGAATCAGCTTGAATCAT
>PWNW01000343.1 GCA_003557605.1 Spirochaetaceae bacterium | reverse complement strand
TGTGATTGACGATCTTTCAGCCTGGAGTCCAAGACTCAGATCGAAATCAACGGTACGGGCTTCACAGACCCTGCATTTCGTCGACCCGGCGATTGCAGCGTATTTTCTGCAAGCCTTCCCCCGCAATCTTATCAATGATCCCAAGACCTTTTACCTGCTCTTCGAATCACTTGCAGTCCGCGATCTGAGAGTGTATGCCCAGGCCCTGAGAGGCTGTGTATCCCACTACCGTGACAGCAGCGGATTAGAGGCAGATGCAGTTATCCATCTGCCTGACGGGCGATGGGCAGCTGTTGAAGTTAAACTTGGATCCGCCCAGGTTGATCAGGCAGCGAAGAAACTCATTTCTCTTCAGGAAAAAGTCGATACCTCACAGATGCATGAGCCGTCATTCCTGATGATTGTCACTGGAACAGAATATGCATATCGCCGGCGAGATGGTGTGCTTGTTGTCCCCCTGGCCTGCTTGAAGCCCTAAAACTCTGCGGAACGGGAATGGTCACGACGCATGTCCCCGTTTTTTCCAGAAGCATACGCTTGAAGGACTCAGTAGCGCTTCTCCACCAGGGATTTTCTCGCCTTGTTCAGGTTCTCCACCACATTCTCGCTTCTGATGATGGATACTCCGACGGAGAGCACATCAATGACGCACAGCTGGGCAATCCTTGAGGACATGGGCTCGAATTTAAAGTTTGTCTCCGTGGAGTGGACGCACAGCACATGCCGTGCAGTTTTCGACACCGGTGATTTCTTCTGGCTCACAACAGCTACGGTCTCAGCTCCCGCCTGATTGGCAACCTTCAGAGCCTCCACCACATCCCTGCTCGATCCCGAATGCGATATTGCTATGAACACCTGGTTCTCCTGCATCATCGCCGCAGCCATGGATGCCATATGGGAGTCTGTAAACCACTCGCAGGGAATTCCGATGCGGAAAAACTTATGGTATCCGTCCATGGCAATCACCGCAGAACCGCCGAGTCCGTAGAAGATGATCTTGCTTGACCGGGATATCAGCTGGATCACCGTGTTCAGTTCATTGTAGTCCAGGGTGTTTTTGGTATTAATAATCGCCGAGGTATTTGCATCAAACACTTTTTTTATCAGCTCGGGGGTTTTCTCATCCCCGTCCACCGACTCATGGATGTTCCTGAATGCAGGGATCAGCGACTGGGCAAGGTATATTTTAAAGTCCTGAAACCCCTTGAAACCCAGGGCTCGACAGAACCGGATGACCGTGGGCTCGCTGACCCGGGCCATATCAGCAAGCTCGCTCACAGAAAAGTGGATCACCTGGTCGGGCTTCGCTAAAATGGTATCTGCTACTTTAACCTCGGACTTCCGAAGCTGATCAATGTTTTGTTCAATAAATGACAACTGACCCATAGATGTTTCAGACATCTGCATGCAGGCATGCAGGCCTATCCCCCTTTCAAGCGGTTCGTGTTTCCCGACCGGTCTCCCAGCAGTATACCACAGAGACCGGCCACGTTTACAGAGGTGCTGAAGAGGGGCATTACCCCCTCTCAAGCTCCAGTCCCAGCTGTGCAAATCCCTGCTCCAGCCATCCGATGATCTCCTGGTACTTCTTTTCATCTGCATCAGGAAGCAGCATCGGCTTTCGTGGGAAGCCGGCATCAAATCCCCGTGCGTACAGCGCCATATGGCTGGCAATGGTGGAATCGGTGAAATGCATCTTTGCAGAAAGGTCCATCATCACCAGGTACGCATCCCTGGCACGTTCAGTCTCTCCTGCAAAGGTGGCCCGGAACAGTTCCGTCATCACCTCAGGAGCCCAGTTGTTCATGCCAGCAATGGCGGCCCGCACGCCCATGTGGTACAGCGGAAGCCATCCTGTGGATGTTCCCAGAATCACCTGGAAGTCCTTGTCCAGCTGCTGCGCCTCATAGGCTGCCCGGGAGAGAAATCCAATTGACAGCGGACTGTCCTTCATCCCGGCAAGACCGTATTCCCGCAGGGTCCTGATCACCGGCATGGTGAAGGTGTAGCGGGATGTCTGTGGATTGTTGTAGGCGAACACAGGAATATCGACCGCATCGATAAGCTCCTTGTAGAACTGTATGACCACCTCATCGCTGTGCTTGTAGTAGAAGGGGGGTACCGCAGCTACTGCATCGACACCGATCTTCTCGGCGGCCTTGGCAAGCTCAACGGTGTTTTTCGTATCAATGCATCCTACATGGGGAATTAGCACTTTTCCGGAATAGTTCCGGGATGTCTCCTTTGCAAGTTCGTAGATCCTGATACGCTCCTCATTGCTCATCAGCGGACCGGCGCCGTATGAGCCGGTAAGGAACAGCCCCCCCACTCCATGGGAGAACATCCAGTTCATGTGCCATGCGGTCTTCTTTTCGTCGATCTGACCGTCCTTCGTAAACAAGGTAATGTTTGGTACCAATGATGCCTGTATCATGGTTTCCTCCAGATTAAATTATGTATTTGTATGTCCATCTTTGGACAGGCATGCTGCCTCATGGTAATTCACCGCAGCTTCTGCATTCCCGTGCACCAGCATGGATATTATATGGTCTGCGATGATCTCGGTAATCTTCGATGTAGATTCAATTGACGTTGCGGCGATATGAGGAGTGAGCACCACATCGGTCCTCCTCAGCGGGGAATCCGCCGAGAGGGGCTCCTCTGCGAATGCGTCCAGGGACGCACCGGCAATCTGCTTCCGGTCTACGGCCCTGCAGAGGGCCTGCTCATCTATCAGACCGCCGCGGGCCGTATTGATGAGGTATGCGGTGGGCTTCATGAGCCCCAGGGTCCGCTCATTAACAATCTTCTCAGTTTTGCTGTTCAGGGGCGCGGCAAGAATCACCCAGTCGGAGGATGAGAATATCTCATCGGGATGCTCCGCAAAGGTTATTTCACCCATGCCGTTTCCGTCTAAAGCCGCATAGGGATCGTAGGCGCTGATTTCTACGGAAAACCCCTTGAGCAGCTGCGCTACCCGCATGCCCACATTCCCGTATCCGATCAGGCCGACCTTCGACCCTGATATCTCATTTCCCGGAGTCC